>NZ_JRMW01000028.1:0-22585 GCF_000758765.1 Anaerococcus lactolyticus S7-1-13 | reverse complement strand
TACAAAATTACTCCACAAAAAGGGGCTGTTGCATAAGTCCCAACATAGAAAAAAGACGAGGAAACTAAACATCCTCGTCTTTTTCTGATACAATGTATTTATGAAACAAAATAGTAATACATCATCACTAACCAATTTTACACTAGTTAATGATACAATTCAATTAAAATTAAACTTTAACACAGAAATATACGTCCAAGATGATATAAAACTAAGGCTTGTAAAAAATATAATTGAAAGGATAGAACTAACAGAACTAAATAAAGTCTACTCATCATTTGGAAGAAAACCTACTGTAAATCCAGTAACCATGCTTCAAATAATAGTATTCTGCTATTCAGAAGGAATATTCTCATCAAGGGAAATAGAAAAATCATGCAAATATGATCTAAGAATAAAATATCTCCTAGATGGACAAACTCCACCAGATCACTCCACAATAAATAGATTTAGACAGAAAATAGTAAAACTAGCTCCTAATCTATTAAATCAAATGGTCCAAATACTAATAGAAGAAAAACAAATAGACCTATCAAGCATCTACATAGATGGAACAAAAATAGAAGCCTATGCCAATAGATACAGCTTTGTATGGCGAGGAAGCATAGAAAAATGGCAAGAAAAATTAAGAGTAAAAATAATAAAACACTTTGATTTAAATAAAGACTTAAGTCCATCTCAAGTACTAGAAGTAGTAAAAATAGCCTTTAATCAAGTAAGTAAAGAATGTACAGAAAAGAAAATAAACTTCGTATATGGGCAGGGCAAAAGAAAACATCAACTTCAACGAAACTATGAACAGCTAAAAGATTGGAAAACCAAGCTAGAAACTTATCAAGAGCATTTAGAAATAATGGGAGATTACAGAAACTCCTACTCAAAAACAGACCATGATGCAACATTCATGAGAATGAAAGAAGACCACATGAGAAATGGTCAGTTAAAACCAGCCTACAATATTCAACTAGCAAGTGCCTCAGGCTTCATCATAGGAGAAAATGTATCTCATCACCCAAATGATATGTATACCCTAAAACCATTCTTAAAAAAACTAATAGAAAAATATCCAAATAGTTTAGATAGGATAGTAGCAGACGCAGGGTATGAAAGTGAAGAAAACTATGTATACTTAGAAGAAAACAATCTAAAATCCTACATAAAACCATCAAACTACGAACAATCCAAAACAAGAAAATATAAAAAAGAGCAAGAATTTAGGGAAAGCTTAGTCTATGATGACATTCAAGACAAATACATATCACCAGAAGGAAAAATCTTTGTTAGATGTAAAGACAAGTACGATAAAAAGAAAAGTGGTTATGTAAGTATAAGTAAAGTCTACAGATGCTTTGACCGGAACAAAGGTGGCCAAAAAACCAAAGGAATCTACATAGCAGAAACATTCCAAAAATACAGAAAAGAATCCTTAGAAAATATAAAATCTGACCAAGGAATAGAAGAAAGATTAAATAGATCAATCCAAGCTGAAGGAGCTTTTTCTAAAATAAAGTCAGGCTTAAACTACAATAGATTTCATCACAGAGGAAAAGCAAATATAATAAGTGAAATATGCCTTCTATCAATGGCACTAAACTTAAATAAATTAGCTTCAAAAATTAAAAATAGGAACTTAGAAATCATAAAATACAAAGCTGCCTAAGAAAAAAATGTTAAAATGAGGAGCTCTATTACTTGAGCCTATTTTTAGGAAAATTGTGGAAAAATTTATCTTTACCTTTAAAATTTCTATATAATTAAATAGCTTGATACAAATATCCAAGAAAAAAGTGATGAGCAGAATAGTTTTAACTATTCTGCAACATCACCTTTTATTTTACTAAATCGTAGTTATATAGGTCTACCCCTGGTGCTAGGGTGAGGTTTTTATAGCCTAAGTCTGTTAAAATAGCCAAGGCCATCTTACTTCTACCGTTGGTCCTGCAGTGGATTACAAGCTTATCGTTTTTATCAAGGTCAAAGTCATTTGCCATAATTTTATCTAGGGGCACGTTTACAGCATTTTTGATGTGGCCATTTTTATATTCTTCTTCGGTTCTTACGTCAATAATTTTATAGGAAGAATCAAGTTTTAATAAATCATCGCCAGTAATTTCTCTCATAGTCATTTTATCTCCTTTTTTTATCATTATACTCTAAAATAGGATTAAATTGTTTAAAACTAATTCATTTATGGTAAATAAATATAGAGGTGAATTATGAAAATATTAATTACAGGTTTTGATGCCTTTGGGGGCGAAAAAATAAATCCTGCAAGCCTTATTCTAGATAGGCTTCCAGATGAAATTGATGGTAATAAAGTAGAAAAACTTATAATTCCAACAGCTTTTTTTAAGGTGGCAGATATTATTGAAAGAAAAATTGTTGACCTTAGACCTGATATAGTGATATCTATTGGGCAGGCAGGAGGTAGAAGTGATATTACAGTTGAAAGGGTCGCTATAAATATTGCAGATGCGTCAATAGCTGATAATGATGGCAAGAAGCCGATCGATGAAAAAATTAGATGGGATGGAGAAAATGCCTATTTTTCTACTCTACCTATCAAGGCCCTTGTAGAAAATCTTAGGAAAAATAATATACCTGCATCAGTTTCAAACTCAGCAGGCACCTTTGTTTGTAACTTTGTTATGTATAATGACTTATATTTTGCGAGCAAATACAAAAATATATCAGCTGGTTTTATCCATGTTCCATACTTGCCAGCCCAAGTGATTGACAAAAAAGGCATGGCATCAATGAGTTTAGACGAAATGGTAAGGGCTGTGGAAATCATCATAAAAACAAGTGCCGACTACAAAAATAAGGAAGATTTAAAAAGAGCAGAAGGGAGGATATGCTAATGATTAAAGCTCTTATTAATATTAATATTATTATCTTAATATTACTTATTCCACAAATTTATTATTTGATAAAGGAAATTCGCTACAAGTCATTAAATATGACAAGCAAGTATTTTAAAAGACAGACTGTTAGAAAAGAAGATTTTTATGAGGAAGTTTACCTTACAAACACAGACGGTTTTGATACTTTTGTAAGGATATTAACTTGCGATAAACCTAAAGCTATAGTCCAATTGGTACATGGCGTTGCGGAACATTCTGGAAATTATTTGGACTTTGCAAATTTTTTAAATAAAAATGGCTACATAGTTGTAATTGGTGATCACAGGGGCCACGGAAAATCTATTTCAACAGCTTATCCAAACGGCTACATGAGAAGGGCAGAAGAGTTAATTGATGATGATATTATGATTGCCAAATATATGAAGAATGAATATCCAGGTCTAAAATATTATATGTTGGGTCACTCTATGGGGTCAATGGTTGCAAGATTATTTTTAAGAGAAAATGACGACCTACTTGATAAGCTAATTGTAACTGGGACTGTGCCTGTGAATAAGGCGGCAGCCTTGGGTGTATTTTACTATAATCTAGGGTGCTTTTATTTGGGAGACAAAGCTGAAAGTAGGCTTATAGATGCTATTGTAGGAGCCAAAGGATTAGACTTTATAAGCTATAGCCCTCAAAATATAGAAATAAAGGCAAATGATCCACTTAGGATATTTAAATTTAAGATTGGATATTCAAAAACTTTGATAGAAGTAAATAAACTTTTAGGACAAAAACATAAATATAAGTGTAAGAATCCAAAGCTTGAAATTTATAATATGGTTGGCGAAGACGACATAATAACTAAGGGGGAAAAGGGTGTGAGAGATAGTATTAATTTCTTGAAAGAAATTGGTTATAAGAATATAAAATCCAAGACTTACAAAGGCATGAGACATGAAATCTTAAATGAAACTAATAACGAGATAGTTTATCAAGATATACTAGAATTTTTTGATGCTGAGTAATTATTTTACCAAAATTAACAAATAAATTACTTTGATAAAAAACCTACATGTGTTATAATAAAATTAATCAAATTATTAAGGAGATTTCATGAAAACTACAAAGAAAGTTATTGCTCTAGCCTTGCTTGCAAGTTTATCAATAAACGCCCTAAGTTTTACAAGCCCAAGAAGCTCTAGCGTAGCCTATGCAAGTGCCAAGCTTGATTTTGGCATAAAGACTGATAAATTTGAAAACAAGATTTTGACTTTTAATTTAAAACAGGATGAAGCAAATAAAGCTGCTGCTCTTAGTGCTATTAAAGAAATCAGGTCCGAAATGTGGGATAAAAATGTTCCATATACTTATGACCTAAATTCAAATGCAAAAAATACTAAATTAAGAGACTACCTAAGGACTAGGGGTATAAACACCAAGCAAGAATATATAAATATGACCAAATGGTCTACAGATCTTGAGAAAATTGCTATTCAAAGAATGTATGAAGTTAGTTTAACAGGCCTTTCCCATAATAGACCGGATGGAAGCGATTGCTCAACAACTGTTTTGCCAAGTGGCGTAAAAATGTATGGCGAAATTTTGGCCAACAATTCTGATCCTTATACACCAAGTAAGGCCTTCAACCAATGGGTCCATGGTAAGAGGAAAAACTTTGGTGGTAAAAGCGAGTATGAGCTTTTACTTGAATCAAATGGTGTCTATACTGATGGGAATGCCCACCTACACATAATCTTAGATCCAGAATATGATCATATGGGTCTTTGTATATTGAATACTTCTGGTATGAACTATGTTGGAGTGGAGTTTGGTTACCCAGATAAGTCAGGAAATAAGGCAACAGGTCTTGTAGGAGAGTACACCATGTACTTTGGCAAGGCCAAAGCTCAGAAAGAAACAAGTCCAAAGGTTAACGATAAGGAAAGACTTGAAGCTGCCAAGGCAAAATTAAGAGAAGCAATTGATAATAATAAAAGCGAAGTTGCTTCCGCTAAGTTTTTACTAGAAAATGCGCCAAAAACTGTTGCAAAGGTAAAAGATAAATTAGAAAATTTAATTAAGAACGCAGAAGCAATTATAGAAAAATCTGAAAAAGCTTTAAAATCAATTTAAAATTTTCCCCTAGTCCATTTGGATTAGGGGATTTTTCTAGTAAAATTTTGCATTTATGGTAGAGTATTACTAACTGAAAGAGCAGGTGAAGATATGGAAAAAATTATAGAATTATTACCTATTAATAATGTTACTAATATTAGTGCTGTGACTGGAGGAGATGTAAATGAATCATATAAGCTAGAAGCTGATGGTGGTTCATATTTTCTAAAGGTTCACAAGAATAAAGACGCATCGTTTTTTGCTTGTGAAAGAGCAGGCCTTAAATTATTTGAGGAAAATGGGATTTTTGCGCCAAGAGCTCTTGCAAGTGGTGATGTTGATGGGTCTGCCTATCTGTTAATGACCTACCACAAGGAAGAAAGAGCTGGTAGCCAAGAAGATTTGGCTAAAGTTATAGCTAATATCCACAAGATAAAAAGTCCTGATGGAAAATTTGGATTTCCTTATCCATTTATAGGTACTGCTTGCGACTTTGATAATGAATTTAAGGATACTTGGAAGGAAGTTTTCCTTAACGAGAGAATGGATAAGCTAAAAAAGATGCTTAAAAAAGTTAAACTTTGGGACGAAAAAGACCTTGATAGATATGAAGAGGTAAGGCTAGTAATAGAAAAAGAACTAGATAAGCACCAGACAGAGCCTGTATTACTCCATGGAGACTTGTGGGCTGGAAACTTTATGTTCGATGAGGATGAAAGACCTCTTGTTTTTGATCCATCACCTTTGTATGGAGATAGGGAGTTTGATATTGGAGTGTCAACTGTCTTTGGTGGATTTAGGAAAGCTTTTTATGAAGAGTATAAGGAAATTATGCCCCTAAAAGACGGCTATCAAAAACGACTTAATTTCTACAGGTTATATATATTAATGAAATATTTATTAAGATTTGGTCCGGTTTATGATTCATCCGTAAATGATCTTATGAAAATAATTACAAATTAAAAGTGCTTCGGCACTTTTTTTGATTGTAAAATAACGCCTTTAGAAAAGCGCTTGTCAGAAGTATAATGATACATAAGCTAGAAGTGGAGGTAGTATGGATAATATAAAGGCTTTGATAGAAAATTTATTAGAAGATATCAAAGATGTAGATAAAAAGAAAATTAAAAGAAAAATAAATAAAGACCATATCAAAGCTAATATTAACCTGGACCTGGGAGAAAAAAATGATGGTTATTTTGTATCTAAACTGAGGTTGACAGGTAATCTCATGGATGTGCCAAGTCAGGTTAAATCACAAAGCCTGAAGCTTTATATAAATTTTGCGAGGCTAAGTGAGAAAAACTTAAAGATGCCTAAAACAACCTACCTCTATAACCAACTCTATGTCCTCGCACGTGATTATGTGGAAGATTTTATTGACCCCTATCACGAAAAAAAGGCTATGAGAATTTATAGAAATTTAACGAGTCTTACCCATGAAAACTTGGAGCCAATATTAAAGGTAGAGGCAGATAAATTTTTTGAAACTTTTCCAGCTTTAAACCGAGAAGTTATTGATTTTTATAATCTAACAGCTTGCGGCAAGGTTGTTGTTTTTTGGGATCCAGATGGAAGTTTGAGGGAAAAATATAAGTTTGCCAAAGATGAAGAGAGGGCCCTACTCCAACTGGGTCAAAGAAGAAATGTCTTATGGGAAAGTCCAAGTCTTAGCGCTTTAACGATAAATTTATTTTTACAAAGCCTAAAGCTTGTGTTTAGAAAAGATGGAATAAACTCTGAAATTTTAAAAATTTATTCAAGGCCCTACACCCTGTCTAAGAATCTTTTAGATAGCTTGCTTATAATAACGGAAGCAAATGTTAGAAATTATTTTTCTTTTCTAGCAGATATAAAAACTCAAAAGGCTATTGATCTTCTTATTGAAAATCATTGCGATGATATTTTGATTGTATTTATGGAATACCAATTAGCTTACCTTGATAATCTTAAAGATTCTAAGATTGAAGAGATTTACTTGGGCTATTTAAAGGAAAACCCTCATAAGTCAAGTGATATAGCTAGTTTCATTGCTAGTTTGAGTTTGGACCGACAAGTTGCGATTCTTAAGTCATTTGAAGATGGAGATAACTATAGAGAAATTTTAGACAACCTATTAAAAGATGATTTCACACCTATAAAAGTGTTGGCTCTTTACCATATTTTTAGAAATAAAATGGAAAAGACTAAGGATAAGAAAGCCCTATTTGAAATTATTAGACAAGAAAATTTCGAGGAATTTTTGAAATTAGTTATGGGGAGGGATTTTGATATAGACTTGATTTCTGAAATCTTAGAGCTTAGAAAAGTTAAGCCAAAAAGAATTAAGTTGAATAAGAAACTTGTAAAAAAATCAAGACAAGACTTATCAAAAACAGTTGAGACTATAAATGATTTTGTTGGTGGCGAAGAAAATCAAATCGATGATGAGATAGGAAAAGAAACGAATATAAGCAAAGGGACAGATTTAAAATCACCAGTTGATAATATGAAATTATCAAGACCTAGTATGAAGTTATTGAAAAAAATTTTTAAAGATGGTTATATTTCAAAAGATGAAGCAAGTGATTTGGCAATGGAAGATGGACTTTTTTTGAATGTTTTTGTAAATAATATTAATGATGTCTTATATGAATATACAAATGATCAAACACTCGTAATTGAAGGCAATAGCGTGTTCATTGATGAGTTTTATGAGCAAATGATAAAGGAGTTAATTGATGGATAGGATAAATCCGAAAGAAGCAAGCACAATTATAAAAAGTTTAGAAGCTGGTGTTGTGCCTGACATTGGCCTAGGTCACCTCCTAGTTGGCAGAAAGGCTGAGGTTGACGAGCTGGTTAATATTTTGGAAAATATCGAAAAGGGCGATAGTGACCTTAGGTTTTGGGTTGGGGACTTTGGTTCAGGGAAATCTTTCATGCTAAAAACCATAGAAAATCTCGCCCTATCTAAAAATTTTGTAGCATCAACTATCGACCTTAATCCTTCAAGAAGGTTTTATGCCACTGATAGGAAGGCGGTAAATCTTTATTCTACAATATTAGAAAATTTAAAGACTAAAAATGCTAGAAATGGTAATGTAATTGAAATTATAATCGAAGAATGGATTACTAATATTTTTTATAGCCTTAGCAGTAATAAGGGTTATGAATTAAAAGACTTAATGGCAGGTGGTCATAAAGATGAGGTTATAGGAGTAATTTTAGAAACTTTAGCAAAATTTAAGGCTGTTGGTCTTTCCTATGAGCTTGGTCAAGCAATTTCTAAATATTATGAAGGATTCATTAGTAATGATAGGATTTTAAAACTTAAGGCAATAAGGTGGATTAGGGGAGATATAACCACAAAGACAGAGGCTAAAAAAGATCTTGGAATAAATGAAATTATTAATGATGACAATTATTTTGAGGCTATAAAAAATCTTGCAGAGCTTTTTTTAGAAATTGGATATAAAGGCTTTGTGATAAATTTTGATGAGGCAGTAAACCTCTATAAACTCCCACACGCCACAACTAGGGAGAGAAATTACGAAAAGATTTTAAATATTTATAATGAGTGCAAGTCAAACTTGGCCAAGGGTTTATTTATAAATTTTGGAGCAACAAGGAAAACAGTCTTTGATGAATCAAGAGGTCTTGTTTCTTATGGGGCCTTGAAGGGTAGGCTTGGAAGTGAAGCATCTATGGATAGTGAGTTTGTAAATACCAACAAGACCGTCCTTGGGCTTAGGGTATTGACTGACGAAGAAATTTATACCTTACTTGAAAATCTGGTAAATATTTACAACGCCCACTATAAAACAGAAATTACTTTTACAAGCTCTGAAATAATTTCCTACATGGAAGGCCAGTTAAATAGGCCGGGTGCAGATGAGTTTTTGACACCAAGGGCAGTTATAAAGGATTTTATAGAAATACTTGACATAAAAAGGCAAAATGCAGAAACTGAAATCTCAGAGCTCCTTCTAGATAAATTTGGAAAACTCCTTCCGGTTTCCAAAGACCCAGACAATTTAGATGATGAAATAGAAGTGATATGACAAATTCTTACGATTTATTATCAAGGGATATGCGAAAATATATATTTGAAAAAGGATGGCCATCGCTTACAAAAATCCAAGATGCAACTATTAAACACATTTTTGCAACAGATAATAACCTAATCTTAGCAGCTCCTACCGCATCTGGAAAGACAGAGGCAGCCTTTTTACCAACTATTTCAAAATCCCAAGATATAAAAACCAAGCTTAAAATTTTATATATTTCACCCCTCATTGCCCTTATCAATGACCAATTTAAAAGAATTAGCGAAATGTGCGAAGACTTTGATATAGGAGTTACTAGCTGGCACTCAGAGGCATCAGTTAGTCAAAAAGAAAAGCTTTTGGAAAACCCTACGGGAATCTTACTTATCACTCCGGAATCCCTCGAAGCCATGTTAGTTTCTGATAAGGAGAGGGCTTGTGTTTTATTTAAGAATCTTGATTTTATTATAGTTGATGAAATCCATGGATTTTTGGATACCAACAGGGGCCTTCAATTAAAATCCCTTCTTGTGAGGCTTTATGCTTACACAGAAAGACCACCAAGAATGCTTGGTCTTTCGGCAACCATTGGGGATAAGAATTATGATTTAGCGAAAAGTTTTTTCCTCAATGGCAGAGAGACAAATATCCTTCTTGATAGGTCAAAAAATGATTTAAAGACCAGTCTAGATTATATAGAGTGTGAAGATGTAAATGAAGAAATTGCCAGGAAGATTTTAGAATATGCACTAGGCAAATCAACCCTAGTATTTCCAAACTCAAGAGCTAAGGTTGAAAAATTATCTTACTTGCTAAAAAAACTTGTGGCAGCATATGACATCAGAGTTTTCTCCCACCATTCTTCAATTTCAAAGCTTAAAAGAACAGAAATTGAAAATTTTGCCAAGACTAGTAGGTCAGATTTTATAATAGTAGCGACTTCCACCTTAGAACTTGGTATTGACATAGGTGCAGTAGACCAGGTAATCCAAGTTGGCTCTCCTGCATCGGTCTTATCCTTATCGCAAAGGCTTGGCAGGTCAGGAAGGAGGACTCGCAAATCAGTCATCCACCAAATTGCCACAGATAAGTGGGACTTGGTTCAAGCTTTGGCAGCCCTAAGACTTTTCGAAGAGGGTAGGCTTGATAAGATAGACATTCCAAAAAAATCTTACGACATCTTTGCTCACCAAGTCCTATCAACCCTGCTTGAGAAAAATGGCTTGTTAATTGAAGATTTTTATAAGCTAAATCATGACTTAAAAAGTTTTTCTGACATAAGCGATGAAGAATTTAGGATTTTAACTGATTTTCTCTTAGAAAAAGATTTTGTTGAAGAAATTGATGGAGAATACATTGTCGGCAAGCAAGCCGAAAAACTAATGACTATGGGCTCTTTTTATAACCAATTTGTTAGTAAAAAAACTTATAGGGTCCAAACTGACAAGCAAACACTTGGAGAGATCGAACTAGGGGAAAATTTGAGGGTAGCTGATAGGATTTACCTCTCTGGTCAAGTCTGGAAAATAGAAGCCATCAACCACAAGAGTCGAAAAATAAAAGTAAGCCTTTCTGATAAGGCGAATGCAAGGAGTTTTGCTGGTGTGGGTGGTTTTGAAATAAGTGGAGAAATAAGGGCGAAGATGGAAGAAATCCTCTTACATCCTCTTACTATTGACCTTGACAATCAAAGTAAAAAAATAATTAATGATTTGGCCAAGGAATTAAAAAATGAATCCTATCATTTTGTAGACCGTGACGGTAAAACAGGGCTTAGGACCTTTAGGTCTACAATGATAAATAAAACTCTGGCTTTAATTTTAAATATCAAAAGCAAGTCTCTTGATTATTACGTGGAAGATAAGTCATCAACCCTTATAGGCCCTAGCATAAAAAGAAAGCTTGAAGAATTAAGGGAAAATCCGCCAGAAATTGATGAAGTTAAAGACTTTTTAATTGAAAATTCAAGACTCATTGATGGATTTATATCCCTAAATAAATTTATGGTCCTAGTCCCTAATGCCTTGAAGGCAACCTACATTATTGAAAATATTTTAGATATTGAAGGTGCTAAAGAATACTTACAAAACTTGTAATTAAATATTTCCTTATTTCATGTTATTATGTAATTAATAAAAATAAGGAGGATATTATGAAACATATTAAAGCAATGTTACTTATAGGTCTAATAGTTTTTGGTGGAGTATATTTAAGCGCAGCAGGTTCCATAGGTCAAAATGAGTATGAAAAAGAAATGAAGGACAGGAAGGCCAAAGTTGAAGAATACTTGGGCAAGGTTGGTGGAGTGGAAAAAGAATTTGTAGAAAAATATCTAAATCACGAGGATGAAGATCCAAGTGTAGCTATTAGCGAAACTACAAACCTTGATACAGGTGAGTCATTTAAATATATACAAGCTAGAGATTCAGAAAAAAATATTGATATTGACGGCAGGCTTGATGGGGTAATCTTCTTTAGAAAAGGCAATGAAAGATGTTGGATAGATACAAATAAAAAGATTTATTATACAGATACTTTCGATTATAGCAAAAATTCAAAAAAAGACTCTATAATTTCTGGAAATGAAGATATAATTTACGAAAACTTCCTAAGTGGCTATGATAAGAAAGTCGAAAAAATTGGTGATACCTATAAAATGACTTACCTTGATGATTTAAACAAGGGGTCATATGATATTTACGACTTAGAGGGAAATTGGCTTGAGTCTTTTACAGACAACAGCCAAGGTAGGTGGAAAGACGTTATTGTTTCAAAATCAAAAGATGTTAATGAAACTTATGAAAAACTTCTAGGCCTAAAAGATACCTATACCAAGGTTGATGATTTAGGACAAATTAAAGGGAAAAAATGAAATTTGAGAGAATTTTAAAAGTAGAAAATCTTGAAAAATATTATGGCAAAGAAGATAAGAGGGTCTTATCCCAGCTAAACTTTGACCTTTTAGAAGGAGAGTTTTTGGGGCTAATGGGCAAGTCCGGCTCAGGTAAGACCACTATCTTAAATTGCCTTGCTTGTATAGGGTCCTTTAACAAGGGCTCTATTTCCTATTTTGATAAGGATATTTCCCTTTTTAAAAGAAGAGCAATTTCCTCATATAGAAAAAATGTAATTTCTTATATCTATCAAGACTTCAAACTAATCGATATCTTGACTGCATATGAAAATATAATCTTGCCTTTAACTATTTCGAGCAAACCTATTGATAAGGATAGGGTTTTAGAAATTGCAAAAATTTTAGAAATAGAAAATATCTTGGATTCTTATCCGGAAAATCTCTCTGGTGGGGAAAAGCAAAGGGTAGCTATAGCGAGGGCGCTTTTAAAAGATGCCAAGATTATCCTTGCAGATGAACCAACTAGTTCGCTAGATAGTTTGCTTAGTCAAAAAGTGCTAAGACTATTAAAAACCTTTAACAAGGTCCACAAAAGGTCTATTATAATGGCAAGTCATGATCTAAAGGCCATTTCTTTTACAGATAGGGTTTTATTTTTGGATGACGGCAAGATATATAATGAGCTAAGACGTAAGGAAGATGAGTCGAGGGAAGAGTTTCTAGTTAGGATAGAAAACGCAGATAGGCAGTTTTTAAGATGAGAAAAAATGAATCCAGCAAAAAACTTTATCTTTTAATCTTAATAATAACGTCGATTACATCCTACATAATTCTGTCTATAGATAAGTCCGAGGTTTTTTCCTATATTTATGAGGAAAACAGGTACTACCTCCTTGATACAGTCAGGTTAATTTACTTGGTTTCCTTAATATTTGTTTTTATTTTAATTTACTATGCTAGTTTTTACATGGTAAGTGAGAGGAAAAACGAAATTGGACTTTTGATAGCAGAAGGTCTTAGCAAAAAGAAACTTTTTAGGATACTTTTTAAAGATTCCTTAAAAGATTTATTAAAGGCCAACCTTTTGGGCCTATCCTTGTCTATTTTTATCAATGAATTTATAAATCTTTTAACAGTAAAAGTCCTAAGCCTGGGTTTAAATTTTCATAATTTTAGTATATCATTTAAGGCTCTTATCTTAACCTTAGGCATAAGTTTATTTTTAAACATCCTATCAATTTACACCCTTGTAAGAGATTTTTATAAGAGAAATCCAGATGAAATTTTTAGGGGCGAGATAAGGTCGAGATCAGATTTCTTTTTGTTTATGAGCTTAGTTTTATTTTTATTAGGAATAATATTAAATGATGATAACTTTAGGGAAGAAGTGCTAATTTTGCTGGGCCTTATCACTTTGTTTTTGTTGGCTGTTTTTTTCGTATTTTCAAAAATATTCCAAAAAATCAGTGGAAAGGACTTGATTGTAAGAAAAAGTCTTAGCCTTACTTTCAAAAAGGACAAGGCTTCTCTCCTTTTTACAAGTTTTATGCTGATTGTTGGCACCTTTATCCTAGCCTACACAATCCTAACAAGTGTTGCATCTAGAAATGCCCTAGAAAGACCAGCTGACTTCACCCTCTATGATTCTTCCGAAAAGATAGAAAATTTGGAAAAAGATCAAGATATGGGTCAAATGATAGGTGAAATCTATCCGGTTTTTGGCTATGAGTACAGAGATATTGACTCAGATGAACTAATAAATTTGGTCGAGACAAATATGGACCTCGATAGGGCAACAAGAAACAATTTTTATTTTGAACCAGGTTTTTTATTGACTGAGTCTTCATTTGATGATATTTATAAGATGAAAGCTAAACTCAGGGATGATGAAGCCATAATTCTAGCTAAAACAGAAAAAGAAAAGTATGCCCTAGAGAATACTTTGGCCGACAAAGACGCATCTATAAAACTAAGAGGAAAGGTCTTTAGGTTAAGGCCACTTATTAGGTCAAATAAGATTTTTTCTAACGATGTAATTGGTTTGCCTAGTATGGTTGTGGTCAATGATAAGGTTTATAAATCTTTGCTTGGCACAAAAGCACCCTTTGCTTATAATGTAAATTTAAAAAAAGATTTTGTAAACTCCTTTGGTTTTTCTAAAGGCTCTGATATGCTGAGAGAAGCATTTATTAAGGGGGGCTATAAGTATGAATCCTATATCTGGCAGGCGAAAAATGCTATTTCCAATATTACAGAAAATCTTTACACCTACTTTTATTTAGGTTTGATTTTTATTTTGGCAGGTCTCAGCTTTTTTACAATTAGGATTTTCATGCTTTTTGAAAAATCTAAAGAAAAACTAAGAATCCTAAGCCTGATGGGTCAAGATATGGATGAAATAAGGGCTATAATTAAAAAGGAATACACAACGCTTTTTCTCACAGTGGGCCTTGTTTCAATTATTGTGTCAATATTTTTATTTACCCAAATACCATATACAATGAATATATTTTTCAAACTAAAACTTAGCAAAATAATTGGAAGCTTAGCCTTAATTAGCCTAGCATTTTTGATCTTGATGGGCTTATTTTTGAGGTTTATCCTAAGGATGAGCTATGAAAGGATTGCTGATTATGAAGAAGATTTTAATAATTGAAGATGACAGAAACCTCTTAAACGAACTAAGGGAATTTTTGGGAAACAGGGGCTATGAAGTCAGTAGTATAGATAATTTCTTAAAGGCAAGTGAAGAAGCCCTTGACCTAAAGCCAGACCTTGTAATTTTGGATATAAATCTACCAGGAATTTCCGGTTTTGATATATGTAGGAGTCTTAAGGAAAAATCTAATATACCTATTTTGATGCTCACATCTAGGATTGGTATTGAAGATGAGATAAAGGGGCTTGAAATCGGCGCAGATGAATACCTAGCCAAGCCGGTTGACACCAGGAGATTAATTTTAAGGATGGAAAAACTGCTTAATCTTTTTGACCACTTTCAAGATATCATAAGTGTTGGTGAATTAAGATTAGAGCTTTCAACATCCAAGCTATCTTATAAGGATGCTTATTTAATCTTGCCTCAAACAGAGGCTGATATTGTCAAAAAACTTATGGAATCATATCCTGAGATTGTAACTAAAGATGACTTGCTAGAAGCGGTTTGGTCTACTATTTATATTGATGAAAATATCCTCCAGGTAAATATAACCAGACTTCGTAAAAAATTAAAAAACCTAAGTCCTTATAATATATACAACAAGAGAGGAAGTGGTTACGGTTTAGGAGTTTATGATGAATAGCACATTAAAAGATGGACTTGTTTGGATAATAGCTTTTCTTGGTCTAGATTGCTTATTTATTTTCCTAATCCACCTAATAGGTCCGAGTTTAATTCATAGCTTTATAATATTTATCCTTTTATTTACACTTCTGGCCCTGTTGTTTATCATAAACAACCTAAGAAAAAGAAATCAAAAGAGGAAGATGCTCCTTGATGAATTTTTAATAAAGAATTCTTTTATGGCCAAGGATGCTCTTGTAAATGAGTTTGGTGAAGACTATGAAAAAATATTTGATGACTTTCAAAGGGCGATAAAGATAAAGGATAAGAGGCTAGAAGAATCAAGGGCTAAGCTTATATCTTATAGGGAATTTATAGAAATGTGGGCCCATGAGATAAAAACTCCACTTGCCTTTGCAAATTTATTTTTAGAGAACCATAAAAATGATTTTGATAAGGAAATACTCGACAAATTAGGTCTTGCAAATACTAATATAGAAAATTATATCAATCAAATCCTATACTATGCAAGAGTTGATGCTAGCAAAAAAGACTACAAAATGGATGAAGTTTTTATTAAGGATTGTATTGATGAAGCTATCAAGGCTTATTATCCTTTAATTGCTGAAGAGGGGATTATAATAAAAGAAGATGTGGGAGATGTCAAAGTCTTTACTGATAAAAATACCTTGGTCTTCATAATATCACAAATTATCTCAAACGCCATAAAATACTGCGAGGGAGTTATTAATATAACAAATAAGGGTAAAAATTTGTATATAGGAAATAATGGCCCAAAGGTTGCTGATCAGGATCTTGCCTTTATTTTTGAAAAGTCCTTTTCAGGCGAAGTTGATAAGATTCATAAGTCTACAGGTATGGGCCTCTATTTATCAAAACTTTATGCCAAAGATCTCGCGATTGATATTGAAGTCGTAGAAAATAAGGACGGAAACTTTGTAATTTGCCTAAGACTATAAGGAGATTTTATGATTTTAAAACCCTACAGGGAAGTATTTAGTCTTCATGATTCAAAAATTTTCGCTATTAATAGAAGGGGATGCGACCTTGAAATAAGCCTATCAAGTATGGTTATCTTTGAAAATGGAAAGACTTTTGTTATAGATAATCCTAAAATTATCTGCCATGACCTCATAGATATAAAAGCTAATATGGATTATCCTGTTAGGATTATAGTTTTTGAAAAAGAAGATAAAAATTTAACTATAGATGAATTTAAGGATTATACATTTGATATTATAGAAGAAGCTTATGGGCCTAATCTTATTCACTTTTATGGAATAGGAAATATTTGTAAAGATGGGATCCCAACTGCTTTTGATATGACCATAGATATTTTCTATAGGGGAGAAATAGAGGCTACTTGGGATATGAAAGATTAGGTTTAATTAATGTATAATATGGAACTAACGAAAAAGTTTGAGCTTCAAAATTGTAAAAATAAAATTAAATATAAAATAATCCACAATGAAATACCGATAAGTCTTGATAAGAACCTTGACGAGGCTATAAAATATCTTTTATGGTATGTGCCAAATATAAATTCTGAGCAGGCAAAAAAAGAAGAGCTACTCACAAATTTGGAATATGATGACTATGTTTTTGAAGAGTTGATGACAGTCATGAGACTTAGGGACATTGACGTTCTTTTTACAGATTCAATTAAAACATATATCATAGATGATTTTAAGGAAGGTATATGTCCTTGTGACCAAAAGATAGTTATGACTTTGGCTGATGGGGAAACAAAGACTATGAGTCTACTAAGGCACGTAAGAAACGCTATCGCCCATGGCAATTTTAATGTGGTTAGTGGTATATTAATTGGTTTCGATATAAAAAGACTTGCGGAAGATAAAATCCAATATAGGGGGATTTTTAAAATTAAGCCTGAAGGCTTATTGGTAGCTTTAAGAAAGATTCTCTTCGATCTTTCAAGCCAAGAATTTATAGCAGAAGCCTTTAGAAGGGCAGGCTATAAGGTTGAGCCTTATCAGGAAGAATACCAAAGAAGCCATCGATTTGATCTTTATGCCAAAAAGAATAACAATCGTTTTGCCTTAGAGATTAGGAATTATAATTATGACCACAAAATCTCAGAAAAAGAAATTTCTAAGATGATTAATGACTTTAGGGGAGTTGTGGAAGGTTTAATTCCCGTTTTAATAATTAATTCAACTTATCTTACCGAAAAAGCTAAGGAAAAACTCCTAGAAGCAGATGTAATTATCCTAGATATCAAAAATATAAAGAAGATGCATAAGGGTAGGGACATGGTTGGAGAAATCCTTAGAGATAATTCTATTTTTAAAATTATATCTTAAGGAAATAGAAGTTAAACTTTAATTTATTTTATGTTCCGGTATAATGTGCATACATTGTTTAAAATGATTATATAATTAGGAGGAATAATGACTGAAATAAATAATCAAAACCAAGGCGAAAAAGTTAGAAGAAATCGTCAAGAAAGAAGAAAAGAAGTAGCTATAGAAAGGGAAGGCAAGCTTGAAGCAGGTAGAAACTTATCATGGAGTTCTATCATAGCTGGAGCTGTTTCAGGTGCGGCAGTATTTACCGTATTAAGCCTTTTAACTGCAGCTTTGGGCTTTGGCATCTTTTCTGCAACTTCTGCTAACCCATTTGCCGGAATCGGATTTTTTACTGGACTTTGGACAGCTATTACTTTAATAATTTCATTTTGTGCAGGTGGATTTGTAGCAGGCTATGCAGCAAGATCTACTGGTCTACTTCACGGAGCAATTACTTGGGCTGTAACAGTTTTACTACTATTTACCCTTGTATTTAACGCAGTAGCAACCACACTTGGTATTGCTGGTCAAGCAGTAGGAGCTGTTGCAGGAACAGCGGCAAATGTTGCAGGAAGCGCCCTAAGTGGTGCAGGAGATGCAGCAAGCTCAGCAATAGGAGCTGCTGTCGATAAAGTTGGGGAAGGTATTGAAGATGTTGATACAAAAGATCTTCAAGCTAACTTAGAGAAATACTTAGCAGATACTGATGTAGAAGAACTTAAACCTGATTATCTAGAAAATCAAGTAAAAGAAAGCAAGGAAGAAATTGCAGCGGCAGTTAAGGCTATTGCCCTAAATCCAGAAAATGCTGGTGCAGAGATTGATAAAGTTACCAAATCACTTTCAAAGAAAGCTGAGACAATCGCAAACGCTGCTGATGAAGATGCTATAGCAAATGCAGTAGCAGAAAACACTCAGTTAAGTCCAGCAGAAGCTAAGGAAATTGGCAAGAATATTTATGATGAACTCGACAAGGCAGCTGTAAAAACAAGCAAGTCAATAAATGAGTCATCTGAAAAGATAAAAAACCTTGCAAAAGAAGCGAAAATAACAGCAGATGAAACTGTAGACAAAGCAAAAGATAAGGCTAATAAGGCATCTAATGCAGCATCTATTGGTTCAGTCCTCACCTTCCTAGGCTTAATTGCGGCACTCGCAATCTCAGCTATAGCTGGTAGAAAAGGTGAAGAATTTGCTATAAGAAATCTAAGATAAGAACAAAAAAATAGGCCCTTGGGGTCTATTTTTTTGCGTTTATCCAGCTATTGAAAGCATGGAAGATATTGGGTATTTAGAATTTATTCTTTGGTTGTATTCGAGATACCTGTTTGGTCTTTCTGCTCTTGCTGTATTTAGTGAAATTATTAATCCGGAATGATCAAGGACAAAAAGACTTGGTGGGAATTCATAAATTCTATCTTGAGCTGTAGGATTTGGGTCTAGAGCATTTTTGACTACGAAAGCATTTGAAGATTCCTTTAAAATTGATGCAAGCTTAATCGCTTCGTTTGCTGTGTTTGCATTTGTTAGTATATAAATGTTTCTTGATGCAAAGGTAGAATCTTTTTTAATATTTAAAGAAATTTGATCGTAGTACATGTAAGGATTTAAGTCGAAATAATCAATCTTATCCTTGTATTTGCTGGTGAGGTTTTTTACAAAGGCTGTTTTGTAGGCCGAATTTTCATCAGCTTTTATATCTTTTAGAGTGTTTTCTAAAAGGTTTCCCCTATAAAAAATCAAGTCATCCTTGCTGTAATCCTGATGGATAAAGTATTTGGCGAATTCATTTACAAAAAGATTATTAAGTGAATTGTTATCTGATAGGTCAATGACCATGGTTGATATGCCAGGTGCAGCTGTTACAGATTTTATAACTTCATCAATGGTTTTTTTGATATCATTTACCCTGAAGTTAGGGAGGGATATCCTTAAAATGTATCCATTTTCAATACCTACAGAGGATTCATTAACATTTTTTTCATTTATTATTCGCTTATAGCGGTTGACTACTTGTGGATTTTCAAGAATTTCTTTCATTGGAGATCCACTTTTGTTCTTATAGTAATTAAATAGGTCTGTGTAGCTGTCCTTATCCAAAATCTTTGTGTAGGAGTCATTTAAGAGACTTAAGTATTCGCCTAAGAGCAAAAAGAAATCTTGGTCAGTTTTGGAGCCTGTAATTTTCTTTCTGTATTCTTCACTCTTTTTTGTAAATTCATCAAATGATTCTGTATTTGACTTATCTATGGCGAAGTTTCTGATTATGTTTTTATAGAGTATGTCAAAGTCAGAATTTTTTTCGGCACTTGTAAGGCTCCTGCCCTCGGTGGAGGAGACGAATGCTGTAGTTGATAAATCTTTTAGTACCTTATCTCTGAAGTTAGGATAGCCTGTCTTAGCATAGGTGTTTAGTCTTTTAATTATTAGAAAACTAGGAATTATAACTAATAGTAGGCCAAGAATTGTAAGGGTCATCCTACGTCTTTTGTAGACTCTTTCTCTTTCACGCTTCGCTCTTTTTTTTCTGGCTATTTCTCTAGGCGTTAATTCGTCCTTTATAATTTTGATTTGACTTTCTCTGAGTGGTCTTATCCTGTCTGTTTGTTCAGTTTTTCTACTGGAGTAATTTCTCTTTCTTCTTGTCATTGGTAATCCTGTTGTTTTTTTCGAAAATTATTGCAAAGTCGCTTCCTTCACCAAGCTTTGACTTCACTTTAATCTTTCCGGATAGGGCTTCTGCGAAATTTTTTGTAATAGCAAGGCCGAGCCCAACGCCGTTTTCCTTGGTGTTTCTCGAATCTTCAACCCTATAAAATCTTTCAAAAATTCTTGGTATGTCATCTTCCTTGATACCAATTCCTGTGTCAATTACATTTATAAGTATTTCTTTTTCAGTCTCTCTAAGGCGGATATCAATTTTTCCATCCTTGCCAATAGCCTTTATAGCATTTGAAACAAGGTTTTGGATAATCTGGCTTAGTTTATCCCTATCAGTTGTAAAAATTACGTTTCTGTCTAAGTGGGTTTCGATATTAATATTGTTAAGCTTTGCCTTAGCTAAGAAGGAACCAGCTATATATTCGATTAGCTCTGTAATATTTACTTCAGACTTTGATAAAATTGCATAGGATACATTTTCATCGAAGGTATTTTTAAGTCCTACAACCAGCCCCTCAAGCCTAACAATTTCATTAGATAGAATATCCAAGGTGGCAGGATCTGCTTCAGCGACACCGTCTTTCATTGCCTCTATGTAGAGTTTGAGGTTGGTAAGTGGAGTCCTAAGTTCATGGGAAATATCCTGGGCGTATTGCTTTCTTATAGATTCCTGTCTTTTAAGGTTGCTAGATAGGTAGTTAATATTATCTTTTAAAATTTCTATTTCCCTAATATCAGTGTCCTCGACAATCAAATTGTAATTGCCTTCTTTAATCGCAAGGGTTGATTCGCCGATTGACGTAATGGGTTTGGAAATATTTGTTGAAAGAATAATGGCTATAACAAGACCAATGGCTAGGGAAATTGTAATCGCATATAAAACCGCTTGGGTAAAGTTGCCCTTCATCTCATTTACGCCTGTATAGTCCCTATTATAGTAAATTTCGATTTTACCAGCCTTGGAATTGTTATTTTCATCAATAAACCTATATTCTTTGGTTAAAATTTTAGAATGGTCAGATTCGTCACGACCCTTAAGATGTTTAAGTAGGTTGCCTTTTTCATCGTAATATTTTATATCTACTTTTTGATCGATTGCCATATTAGATAGGTAGGCCCACATGGACGTACCACTAATATTAGAATCGTTATTTAGCCTTGTAAATTGTTCTACAACTTCCTTGGGTCTCTTATCATCAATGGCTTTGAACAGGTCATTGTAGTTAAGAGTAACGAGGAGGGTAATAAGGATAGAAAAAACTAGGATACAAGAAAGAATTCCTGCAATAAAGTTTTTTATAATCTTATTCTTGAGGGTAGTCATCTATACCGCCAGACTTATATCCCATACCGTAGATTGTTTTGATGTACATTGGTTTTTTTGGGTTATCCTCAATTTTTTGTCTGATATTTTTTATATGAGTGTCTATGGCCCTATCATAAGCGTCATAGTCATAACCAAAGGTAATTTCTATAATTTCATCTCTTGTATAAATCTTGTTAGGATTTGAGAATAAGGTCTTTAGGATAGAAAACTCATTTTTTGTAAGGTAAATTTCGACCCCATCCTTAAAAAATCTATTGTATTCAAGATCCATTTCAAGTCTACCATCAAGGGTTTTAATAATATCAGCCCTTGGGATATTGTATTTTTCGATACGTCTAAGGACTGCTTTGATTCTTTCGATAAGCTCCCTTGCAGAAAATGGTTTGGTTATATAATCATCTGCACCAAGTCTTAGACCTGTGACCTTATCATTCTCCTCAACCTTTGCTGATAGCATGATTACTGGCACTTCAGACCTGTTTCTTATTTCCTTCATCACGTCCTCACCAAGCATTTTTGGTAGCATTAGATCAAGGATAACTAAGTCTATATCCTCTGCCAAAAATTTTCTAAGACCTTCTTCGCCGTCGAAGGCTTGGTAAACCTCATAGCCTTCTTTGACTAGGTAACTCTTTACGATATTATTTATACTTTCTTCATCTTCTATTATTAAAATTTTAATCTTTTCCATAGTTCACCTTCCACATTTATTATACCATATCCTGTAAGATATTTCGTCTTGAAAAAGGCTTTATGTTTAAAAAATTTAAAAATGGATATAAATATAAGGAGAAAAGAATATTAACAAACCACAAGGAGGAAAAATGGGAAATTTAGGATTTATTTGGACATTAATTATAGGAGCTCTTGCTGGATGGATAGCAAGTAGGATAATGAAAAGAGACGCCGAAATGGGTGGTATTGCAAATATATTTACAGGTGTACTTGGTGGTTACCTTGGTAACTGGCTACTTGGAAACTATATGGGAGGCAAATTCTCTCAAATAATTTCTGCTGTAGTAGGTTCAGTAATTTTATTATTCATCCTAGGATTAATCCAAAATCGTAAAAAATAAAACTAGGGGGCTGTTGCATAAGTCCCAACATAGAAAAAAGACGAGGAAACTAAACATCC
>NZ_JRMW01000027.1:0-48160 GCF_000758765.1 Anaerococcus lactolyticus S7-1-13 | reverse complement strand
TGATACGAAACAAAAAATGTCACCCATTGGGGCATAGAAAAAAGAGGAGCGGCCAGGCTCCTCTTTTTTTCAATCCTTGTTTCTTTTTTCTTTCCGTAATTCGAAAAGAATACTTGATAACAAGGGTAATACGAAACTTGATATAATTATAAAAATTATATCTAAAAAAATTTTCCCCATGGGACATCACCCCCTTTCAGTTGGGGATAGTTTTATTATATCACAGAAAAAAATTTTTAAAAAAGTTTAAGGAAAAGGTTTTTGGGTATAAACATAATATAAAAGTTAGCACAGTGCTAACTAAATATAGGAGGCAACTATGAAACTAAATATCAAAGCTAAAAATTTCACCTTGACAGAAGATATAAGAATCGAGTCAGAAAAGAAATTTGATAGGTTAGATAAGTACTTCCATGATGAAGAAGATATGGATCTAAAGTTTGCCAAAGAAGGTGTTGGCTACGAGCTTGAAGCTACTATGTTTTTGAAGGGTGGCACAATCTTGAGAGCCGAAGCCTACGAGGAAACTTATGAAAATGCTATCGACAGGGTAATAGATGCTCTTGTTAGACAAATTAGAAAGCATAAGACCAGACTTCAAAGGGGCAGACAAACTGGCGACAGCATCAAGTTCGAAGCTTTTGACGCAGAGGAAAAGGCTAATGAAAAAGAAGAGGAAATCAAGATAGCTAGGGAAAAAACTATTCCTGTTAAGCCAATGAGTGCAGAAGAGGCTATCCTCCAAATGGAATTATTAAACCACAACTTCTTTGTTTATGAAGACGCAGAAGACATGGAAGTAAGGGTTGTATATAAGAGGAAAAAAGGCGACTACGGCCTAATTGTTCCTACCAAATAAATTTAAACATACGATACCGTAAAGTTATTCGCGGTGTTTTTCTCCTTTCTCCCACCAACCGGTGGGAGTTTTATTTTTGCTCGTAATTTATGTTATAATTATAATAAGAAAGTGAGGAATTATGTATTCTAAAACCAATACCACATCCCTAATTGGTCTTGAGGGCAAGTTAGTGGAAGTTGAAAGCGATATTACATCAGGCATACCAGCCTTTAATATAGTTGGTCTGCCTGATTCATCTATAAAAGAATCCAAGGACAGGGTAAGAGTTGCCCTAGTCAATTCATCCTACAAATTTCCGGCAGGCAGGATTACCATCAACCTATCACCAGCAGATTTGAAAAAAGAGGGAACCCAGCTAGATTTACCGATTGCAATTTCCCTGTTAAGCTCCATGGGAGTTATAGAAAGAGCCTACGACGATTATATATTTTTGGGCGAATTATCTCTAGACGGCAGAATCCTGCCAATAAGAGGTGCCCTGGCTATGGTGATTTCCATGAGGGAGCAGGGTTTTACAAAATTTATAATTTCAGATGAAAATAAGGAAGAATGTGCGATAATTTCTGATATTGAAGTCTATCCTTTCAATAAATTAAATGATGTAGTGGCATTTTTGAATGGGGACTTGAAAAAAGATTCCTACAAGATAAATCCTGCCCTTTTGAAGGAGGAAATTTCCTATGACTTAGATTTTAAGGACCTTAAGGGTCAGGAAAATCTCAAAAGAGCGCTACAAATAGCGGCGGCAGGTGGCCACAATTTGCTTATGGTCGGCCCTCCGGGATCTGGTAAGACTTTTTCTGCCAAACACTTGCCTACAATTCTTCCAGACATGAGTTTTGAGGAGAGGGTTGAGGTGACAAAAATTTATTCAATTATGGGTCTACTTGACAGTGGACATTTGGTTAGCGCTAGGCCTTTTAGGGCTCCTCACCATTCTTCAAGCCAAGTTGCCCTCATAGGTGGTGGCCATTCTGTGCCAAAACCGGGCGAGATTACCCTTGCCCACAGGGGAGTATTATTTTTGGATGAATTTCCTGAATACCAAAAAAATGTCATCGAAGCCTTGAGGGAGCCTCTTGAGAATAAGGAAATAAATGTGGCGCGTGCCCAGGCAAGTGTAAAATATCCATCAGATTTTATTTTGATTGCAGCAATGAACCCTTGTCCATGTGGTAATTACGGCAATCCTCTTAAGGAATGCACTTGTTCTATAAATGAAATAAGGAGATATTTAAGCAAGATTTCATCCCCAATCCTAGATAGGATTGACATTCACATAGAGATTAAGCCTGTAAAATACGACGACCTAAACGATGATATCAAGTCAAAGTCATCTAGCGAGCTTAAAAGTGAAGTGGTGAGAGCGAGAAAAATCCAAGCTGAAAGATACAAGGATGAAAAAATTAAAACCAACGCCCTTCTTTCAACTAGACAGATGAAAAAATATATCAAATTAAGTCCAGAAGTTGAAAAAATGGGCCAGATGGCCTTCAACAAATATAATTTTTCTGTAAGAAGTTATAACAAAATTCTAAAAATGGCAAGGACCATAGCAGACCTTGAGGCAAGCGAGGAAATAACAAGCAAACACCTCTTGGAGGCTGTAAGATACAGGGCTCTTGACGATAAATATTGGAGTGTGTAATGCTTGATCAAAGGCAAATTGCAACAGATATTGACGGATTTATAGAAAATTTAATAGCAACTGCAGTAAATCTTTCTGCCTCAGATATCCACCTTCAACCAGAAGAGGACTTTGGCAAAATCAGACTAAGGATAGACGGAGCTTTGGTTGATAAAATGCAGATTCGTAGGGAATATTTTGACATGCTTTCTTCAAAAATCAAGCTTTCCTGTGGGATGGATATTTCCCAAAAAAGGATGCCCCAAGATAAGTCCGTCAAATACGAAGCCTTTCCCGGAATCGACTTTAGGGTCTCATCTGTGCCAACAATTTTGGGCGAGAAAATAGTAATAAGGATCTTAGCAGTAGACATATTTATGGAAAAGGCTAGACTTTTGGGTTTTTCTAGAGAAAGCAAGGAAAAATTAGAAAGAGCCATAAGGAAAAAATCCGGCATAATTTTAATGACAGGACCAACAGGGTCAGGAAAGACCACTTCTTTGTATGCCCTACTTGAAAAACTCAACAAGGAAGATGTAAATATAATCACCATCGAAGACCCAGTAGAATACAAAATTGATAACATCAACCAAATTTCAATAAACGAAAAAATTGGCCTAACCTATCCAGTCATCCTCAGGTCAATTCTCCGCCAAGACCCAGATATAATAATGATTGGGGAAATCAGAGATAGGCAAACGGCAGAAATTGCAATAAGAGCTGCCATAACTGGCCATCTAATATTATCCACAGCCCACACTCGTGATGCCTTTTCGGGACTTATTAGGCTAAAAGATTTGGGAGTAGACGACTACCTCATAAGGTCAGCAGTAAATCTTTTGGCAGGCCAAAGGCTAGTCAGAAAACTTTGCGATTGCAAAAAGCTAGATAGGATGACAGATTTTGAATACGAACTAATGTCGTCTTACATAAAAGTCGACAGGGAGAGAAAAATCTACCGACCGGTAGGCTGTCCACACTGCAACGGTGGCTACAAGGGCCGACAGGCAGTAGAAGAAGTCATGCCTATAGACAATGAGTTCAAAGATATCCTAAGAAAATATGGCCTAGAAAGCGAAAAAATCAAAGAAAAATTAAAAAAAGATAAATTTAGACCCATGCTAGTAAACGGCCTAATCCAAGTCTTAGAAGGCGAAACCTCCTTCGAAGAAGTCCTAGACGTCCTTGGGTATTTTCCTAAGTGAAATCTATAGGAGTCTTAGGGCATAAAATAGGTTTTAATATATAGTTGAATTGAGCAGAAATGATATTAATTTATTGCACAATATATTGTACAATATTTTAAAGGAGAATTATTATGCTAGCAGTTAATTATAGTGAAATTAGAAATAACTTGAAAGAATATTGCGACAGGACAATAGATAATTTGGAAACTGTTCTAATTACAAGAAAAAATGATAGAAATGTAGTTATGATAAGTCTTGAAGAGTACAACAATCTAGTTGAAAATGCCTATGTAATGAGTAATGCGAACTACTATAAAGATTTAGTACAAAGAGCTAAAGATGTTGAAGATAATAAAACAATTCAAAGAGATTTAATTGAAGAATGAAAATATTATTTCACGAAAAAGCCTTTGATGAATATTTATATTTGCAGAAAAACGACAATAAAACTTTAGAAAGACTTAATAATATTATAAAGGATATAAAAAGAAACCCTTATGAAGGATTAGGAAAGCCAGAGCCTTTAAGATATGCTTTACAAAGCTATTGCTCTAGAAGAATAACCCTAGAAGATAGGATAATTTACAAGGTTGAGAATGATAATTTAATAATAATCTCATGTGCTAAGCATTATGAATAGAGGGTATTGGGCAAATTATGAGAAAATTAGTAAGAATATTAGCTGTCCTATTTGCAATCATAGTAGGAATTTCCTTATCTTTTTTATTAAGAAGCAAGAAAATCCATTTTGATTACGAAATTAATCCTAAATATTATTCCGAAGACCAAAGTCCCTTTGAAAACGACTTTGACTATGCTTTTGATACTTTGGAAAAATATTACGCCCTATTTGATAGGAATGGGACCTATGATTTTTTGGAAAATCGTGATGAGTACAAGAAAGAGTTAAAAAATCTAAGGACTGACAAAGAATTTTTCGATAAGATGAATAAGATTTTGGGAGACTTGGATGATGACCATACTAATCTTTTAGATATTGAGGAAGTTTACGATATGAAGGATACCTTTGTGCTTTCCAATAAGGAGGAAAAGGGAGAGGTAAATGTTGATCTGATAAATTATTTGTTTGGGGCAAAAATTTCTAGTTTAATTGATAAAATTTTTAGACAAGCTAGGGCTGCTACCAAAAATTTAATAACTCAAGATATAAATAAAGATATAGCCTACTTAAAAATCAGGGCAATGATTGATCCCGGGACTCCAGATTTTGAAGAAGATTTAGAACTTTTAAAGACTTATCTTAAAAAATCAAAAAAAAAGAAGGCTCTAATTATAGACCTTAGGGGCAATGGTGGGGGCAATGCTGCCTATACTTGTGATTACCTTTATCCAATGATTCTTGGCACAAAAGATTTTAAAGAAACTCATGAATATATTTTATTTAGGACAGATGAAGTTTTTAAATATGATCCCCAATATCCGGAGTTAAAGAGTTTAATAAGTAAGATTAGGGAGTCAGATTTTAAATATATGGAGGAAAATATTCCTTTTCTTAAGAAGGATAAGAAGATGATGGATAATATCAGAAAAAATTACACCCACATCATCTATGATGCAGGATATGAAAATGCTGGCGACTTTGGTGATGAGTATAAGTTTGATGGAAATCTTTATCTATTGGTAGACAGGGGTGTATATTCATCAGCCCAAAATGCAGCCCACTTTTTTAGGGACAACAATTTAGGAACAATTATAGGGGAAAAGACAGGTGGCGATGGGATTGGGACAAGTCCAGCCATGGTGAAACTTCCAAATACCAAGTATATCCTAAGATTTTCTCACGAGCTAGGTCTTAGGGAAACAGAATCAATGGAAGAATCAACCTACACAATTCCAGATATAGAAATTCCTCAAGAAGATCAATCAGAAATTCCATCTAACGACGGGTGTGTGAAGAAAGTAATAGAAATAGAAAGCAAAAATACGAAGAAATAGAGCCTTTAGGGGCTCTTTTGTTTTTATAAAAAATTAGCAAAAAAATTTGACTTTCTCTGACCTTCCTAGTATATTATGAATGTAAGAAGTTAGCAGTCGTATAACAAGAGTGCTAATAAAATAAAATAAAGGAGTAATAATTATGGCAAATCTTATTAGAAAAAATAATTCATTATCAAGATACAATGACTTTTATGATATGGTGGATTCATTTTTCAACTCACCTATTGAAAAAGATGTGTTTGAGTCTTCTTTTAAGCTAGATGTAGCTGAAGATGATGATAAATTCTTAGTAGAAGCAGAGATGCCTGGTATAGACAAGGACTCCATTGACATAGACTTTGACAGGGGACAACTTACACTAACAGTTAACTCTCACACTGAAAATACAGATGAAAAGAAAAATTATATCCACAAGGAAAGAAAATCTACAAGGATGACAAGGACCATGTATTTTGGTGATATAGATGAGGAAAATATCAAGGCTAAACTTGAAAAGGGTGTCCTTGAAATAGAAATTCCAAAACGCAAGGAAGAAAAAACTAATAAAAAGATAGAAATTAAATAAAATCACAAGCAGCTAGGCTTTCCTGGCTGCTTTTTTGGTCTAAAAATACATAGATAAATTGCCCATCTTTGAGTATAATGACATAAGAATTTTAAAAGGGGACTTATGACTGAATTAAAAATACCGAACCACATTGCGATTGTTCTTGATGGCAATGGTAGGTGGGCAAAAAAACAGAATAGGCCTAGGACATCAGGCCACAAGGAAGGTGCGGAAAATGTGGTTAGGATAGCCAAAGCTTGCAAAAAGTTTGGGGTTAAGACCATAACTCTTTATGCTTTTTCTACAGAAAATTGGAAGAGGCCAGCGACTGAGGTTGGTTTTTTGATGGATTTACTGATCAAATTTGTAAATTCAAAACTTAAGGAGCTTATAGAAGAAGATTGCAAGCTAAATTTCCTTGGAGATTTGTCAAAACTTCCTGAAAAAACAAGAGAGTCCTGCACTTATGCTAAAGAGATCACAAAGGATAATAGGTCCCTTACAGTTAACATTGCCTTAAATTACGGGGGTAGGGATGAAATTGTCCACGCCTTTAAACAAATTATTGAAAAGGGTTATGGCAAGGACGATATTACAGAAGAATTAATTTCTGATAATTTATATACGGCAGGTCTTTCTGATCCAGATTTATTAATTAGACCTGGTGGGGAAATTAGACTTTCAAATTTCCTAATCTACCAGCTTGCATACACAGAATTATATTTTACAGATGTTTTGTGGCCAGATTTTACAGAAGATGACCTAAGGGAAGCGATAATAGCTTATACCAAAAGAGACAGAAGATATGGTGGCATATGATTAAGTTTTTAAACAGGGCCTTTGGGGGCGCTGTCATTTTAACACTTTTAATATTAATAACATATTTGGGGAGGATTCCTCTTGCCCTTGGAGTAGCAGCTTTTTCTTATATTGCCCTTCATGAGATGGACAAGGCTCTCCGTAAGATTGACCTACATTTGCCGATGAAGTGTCTTTATCTTACAAATGGGATAATTATGGCGGCTGCCTTTATAAATAATTCTGATTTGTATATAGCATCCATAGTGGTATCAGTTTTGTTTTTATTTATGTATATTATTTTAAGAAGCCACTACACCCTTTATGATGCTTTTGCTGCAGCCTTTGTCATGCTTTATGTGTCATTTTTGATTTCCCATATTTTGAGGATAAAAAATGTATCCTATGTTTGGATGCTTTATATCACAGCTTGGGGATCAGACACCTTTGCCTATTTGGTTGGCAGTCTTTTTGGCAAGCACAAGATGGCATGGATGTCCCACATAAGCCCACACAAGACCATAGAAGGATCTGTTGGGGGCATTGTTGGTGCGACTATTTTAAATATTGTTTATTGCCACGAGTTTGGACTTGAAAATTATATTAGAGAGATAGTTATTTTTACAATTGTAGCTGCGATTATGTCTCAAATTGGAGATTTGATCGCATCTTATATCAAAAGACAAACTGGAATTAAAGATTTTGGTAATTTGATACCGGGCCATGGGGGCATCCTTGATAGGTTTGATTCTATCATGTTTATTGCCCCTGTCCTTTATCTTTTTTCTAGGGTTTAAGGAGAGAAAATGAGAATAGTTTTAGCGGTAGTTTTATTTTTGTTACTGATAGTTTTTCACGAATTTGGACACTTTATTGTGGCTAAAAAATCGGGCATAAAGGTAAATGAATTTGCAGTGGGTATGGGTCCCCTTATTTATTCAAGAAAAAAGGGCGAGACCAAATATTCCTTTAGGCTAATTCCTATTGGTGGATATTGTGCCATGGAGGGCGAAGATGACGAATCAAGCGACCCAAGGAGCTTTGACAATGCTCCAGCCTTCAAGAGATTTTTAACAATCCTTGCAGGCCCTGTGGCAAATCTAATCATAGCTATAGTAGTTTTTACCATTGTTGGCTTAATTAGTGGCATTATTACAACAAAAATCGGATCTTTTACAGAAAATTCTCCAGCCCAAGAAGCTGGCATGGAAGTAGGAGATGAAATCAGAAAGGTCGGAGATAGGGATATCAAAGATTTTGCTGATATTTCGGCAGGGATTTCTGATTTTTATAAGGATAAGGATTATAAAAAGCCTCTTACAGTTGAGTATTTTAGGGAAAGTTCAGATACTGTCACTGCTGTAGATTTGAAGGTGGAAGTGAAGGATGATCATGCCTATATTGGTATTATGCCAGCTAGGAGGAGTCCAAATATTTTGGAAGCTGTTGGTCTTGGTTTTGGCGAGACTTGGAAAAATGTCAAGATGATTTTTGTGATTTTAGGCAGGCTTTTTACTGGTAAACTCGCCTTTGGAGCCCTATCAGGTCCTGTTGGAGTCCTTAAGGAAATAGGCAACCAAGCCCAAAATGGTCTGGCTAATTTGCTTTATTTTTTGGCCTATATTTCTGTAAACCTTGCAGTTTTTAATCTTTTACCAATACCTGCCCTTGATGGGTCCAAGCTTTTGACAAGTGGGATTGAAATTATTACTGGCAAAAAAATTAATAAAAAAATCGAAGAGAAGGTCACTATGGTTGGATTTTTCATTTTGTTGGGTCTGATTTTGGTGGTTTCTATAAAGGATATAGTAAATTTATTTAGATAAGAAGGTATAAATGAGAAAAGAAACAAGAAAAATTTTTGTAGGAGATGTTGCTGTTGGAGGTGGCTCTCCTATTTCTATCCAATCAATGACAACAGCGAAGACAAGTGATGTAGAAGCTGTAGTTAAGCAAATTAAAGCCTTAGAGGCAGAAGGTTGTGACATTTCAAGGTCAGCTATAAATACAATTGAAGATGCCAAGGCTATTCCTAAAATAAAGAGCCTAACCAATATTCCTTTTGTAGCTGACATCCAATTTGATTATAGGCTTGCCCTCGCAGCTGTGGAAAATGGCTGTGATTGTTTGAGGTATAATCCAGGCAATATCGGTGGCAGGGACAAGGTGGCTCTCCTTGTTGAAGAATGTAAGAAAAGAAGGATTCCAATAAGGATTGGGGTAAATTCTGGTTCGATTTCAAGAGAAGTTATAGATCGTTTTGGGGGAGTTAACAAGGATTCTCTTGTGGCAAGCGCCATAGAAGAGGTAAAAATCCTCGAAGATATGGATTTTCATAACATAAAAATTTCTGTAAAGTCTTCTGATGTAAACACCATGATTGATGCCTATAGGCTTCTGTCATCCAAAGTCGATTATCCACTTCATTTGGGAGTTACAGAAGCAGGTCCACTTTACCAAGCCCTTGTGAAGTCTTCAATCGGAATAGGATCTCTCCTTAAGGACGGGATTGGAGATACTTTGAGGGTTTCTATAACTGGTGATATTGTTGAGGAAGTGAGAGCTGGTAAGGCCATCCTTAAGGCTCTTGGTCTAAGGCGTGATGGACTCGATATAGTTTCTTGCCCGACTTGTTCCCGTACAAGTGTTGATTTGCCAAATATAGTGGCAGAAGTTGAAGAAAAATCAAGGGGGCTGGACTTCAATGCCAAGGTTGCCATCATGGGTTGTCCGGTAAATGGTCCTGGCGAATCAAAGGAAGCAGACTATGGAATTTCTGCTGCCAATGGCATGGGATTTTTGTTTAAAAATGGCAAGACTGTAAAGAAAGTAAAAGAAGAAGAGATTGTCGATACCCTAATTGAAGTTTTAAAAGAAGAGAAAAATGAAAATTGACCTGGCAAAATTAATTAAAGTTGAAGGAAATTTATATACTATCATAAGTGCGACTTATTTCCAAAAAGAAAACCTACTAGAAATTAAAATCAAGGCAGCAAACCCACTAGATTCTCGCCTTGAGAAAGAGTTGAGATCGTATTTTTCCTATGTAGACCTTAAAATCATCTATGAAAAAATTATGCCACCTAGCTATGATGACTACATCCCAGAATATGAGGGAGAGGTTGAATATGAAGATGTTCCCGACAACCTAAATGACGTAATTTTTAAGGAAGAAAATCCTGCTCTAAAGAGCGTTCAACCTATTGAAAATGAACCGATTGTTGAGCTTGTTGAGGAAAATAATCAGCCAATCCCTGTTACAGATGATAAGGCTCTTGAAGTTTTTAAGTCAAGCCAAGATGGTCCTTTAAGTGAAGATGAATTTGCCGAGGATAAACAAAATCCTAGTGAAAGTGATCAAGCTCGCCAAAATTTAACACCAGATGATTTAAAAGGAGCAGCTTTAGAAGCAGAAGATTTAAAAGCAGATGAAGAAGAAGCAAATGATTTAGGAGTGGAAGCTAAGGAGGAAACTTCTTCTTTTGAGGACCTCAAAAAAGCCAAGGAGGCCCAACTTCAAAGAAAGATAGCCCAAGCCCTCAATTACCAAAATAAGCAAAAGGAAAAGCAAGAGGCGAAGACGAACACAGATGGCCTAAATTTTGGCAGAAAAATTAAGGCAGAGCCAATTCAAATAGAGGATATTTATGACAAAAAAGGAATGACCAACTCCCTAATCGGTACAATTTACGGTCTTAGCTGTCTTGAAACCAAGTCAGGATATTTTATCTATACTTTTGATTTGGAAGATAAGACTGATGCTATTTCCTGCAAGCTTTTCGCCAACAAGAAAAATAATTTCAAACTTGAAGACTTGAAAGATGGGATTGCTGTTCAAGTAGAAGGAGTTTTAAACTTTGATGACTATGCCAAGGAAGATGTCTTTACAGTTAATTCTTTAACAACAGCCATAATTTCAAAAAAAGTAGACTTGGCAGCTGATAAGAGGTTTGAACTTGAGCTTCATTCCAAATATACCAACCTTGACGGCTTTGTGGATGACGGCGAGCTCTTGCCTGTCCTTAAGGAATGGGGTTGGGATACAATTGGTATCACCGATACTGAAAATCTCCAGGTTTTGCCTTATGTTTATGACACCTACAAGAAAAAAGGTATTAGGGTTTTAAATGGGGCGGAATTATTGCTTGTAGAAGATGATTTGAGGATTCTAACCAATCTTTCTGGCAAAGACTTGCCTACTTTTAAAAATCTCGAAGACGGGTCTTTTGTTGTATTCGATATAGAAACTACAGGACTTTTAAAATACAGGGATGCGATTACAGAAATCGGTGCTGTGAGGGTGGAAAATGGAGAAATAACTGAAACCTATAACCAATTAATAAACCCAGAAAGAATCCTACCTGAAAAGATTGTAGAAATTACTGGAATCACCGATGCTATGCTTGCTGATAAACCAAAAATTGACGAGGTCTTGCCAGGATTTTTAGACTTTTGTGGCGATAGCCTAATAGTAGGTCAAAATACAGACTTTGACGTAGGTTTCATCAGAGAAAACGCCAAGAGATTGGGACTTAAATTTGATCCAATTTATCTTGATACCCTTCCAATGGCCCGCGCCCTCTTTGATGATATGGGGAAATTCTCTCTTGATAAGATTGCAAGAAAGCTTGATATACCAGCCTTCAACCACCACAGGGCAAGCGATGATGCGAGGGCCACTGCCCAAATTTTTATCAAGATGTATAAGATGATTATGGAAGAGGAAGGTCTTGATATTTCAAAAATTAATAGCCTAAAGACATCTTATCCAAAGGCCAAGCACGAGACTTTTTCCGCCCTCGCCTTTGCCAAGGATAAGACAGGGCTTAAAAATCTTTACAAGTTAATTTCCGAATCAAGGATGAACTACATGGCCAATGGCGAAGCTAGAACACCTATGTCTGTCCTTGAAAAATACAGGGAAGGTTTGGTTTTGGGTGCTGGTGGAGCAGAGGGAATGCTTTTTGAATACATCCTAGGCGATAGAAGCGAGATGCAAATCAAAAAAGTCCTAGACCTCTTTGATTTTTATCAGGTAGAGCCTGTTTCTATGTTTTTGGATAAGGTAGAAAGTGGTAAAATCGACTCCTTAGCCCAAGTTAAGGAAATAAACCAGAAGATAATTGATTTTGGTGAAGAAAGGGGCAAACTTGTGGCAGCCACAGGTGGGGTGAGATACCTTGAGCCGGGCGACTACAAGCTAAGAAACGTCCTCAAAAAGGGTTCCTTCTTCTTTTATAAGGAAAACAGACCTCTTTACTATTTGAGGACCACAGATGAAATGCTTGGTGAATTTTCTTACCTAGGAGATACTAAGGCCTACGAACTTGTAATTAGAAATCCAAAGAAAATTGTGGCAGGGCTTGAAGATATAAGACCAATTCCTCATGGGACCTTCCCACCAAAAATCGCTGGTTCTGAGGAAATGCTAAGAGATACTTGCTTTAAAAAAGCCCACGAAATTTACGGTGACCCTTTGCCAAAAATTGTCCAAGATAGGCTTGATAGGGAACTTCATTCGATAATTTCAAATGGTTACGCAGTTTTATATATTATTGCCCAGAAACTTGTAAAAAAATCCAACGAAGACGGTTATCTTGTAGGGTCTAGGGGCTCTGTAGGTTCATCTTTTGCAGCAACTATGGCTGACATTACAGAAGTAAACCCTCTTTCTCCTCACTATATTTGTCCATCTTGCAAGCATTCGGAATTTTTCGAGGAAGACTTGTTGGGTTCTGGTATAGATTATCCAGATAAGGATTGTCCAGTATGTGGGACACCTATGCACAAGGATGGTCACAATATCCCGTTTGAAGTATTTTTAGGTTTTGAAGGTGACAAGGAACCAGATATAGACTTAAACTTTGCCGGTGAATACCAACCAACCATTCACAAGTACACCGAAGTACTTTTCGGTGAGGGCAAGGTTTTTAGGGCGGGAACAATTGGAAAAATCCAAGATAACACTGCCTTTGGTTATATCAAAAAATACATGGAAGAAAATAATTTAAACCTAACCAACGCCCAGGTCAGAAAACTCCAAAGGGGTCTTAAGGATGTAAAAAGGTCAACAGGCCAACACCCAGGTGGGCTTATCGTTGTGCCAGATGATATAGAAGTTTTTGATATTTGTCCAATCCAATATCCGGCAGATGACCCAGCTAGCGGCAACAAGACTACCCATTTCCCATACAGGGTAATGGAGGAAACTCTCTTGAAACTTGACCTTTTGGGCCACGATGTGCCTTCAGTTATTAGGCACCTCCAAGACCTAACAGGAACAAATCCACTAAAAATAAAGATGGACGACAAAGACGTAATGAAGATTTTCTCCTGCACAGAACCCCTTAAAATTAAACACGATTTTTCAAATAACGATATAGGAACTCTTGGTATCCCTGAATTTGGTACAAACTTCGTTCGTGGCATGCTTAAGGACACCTATCCAAAGAAGTTTTCTGAGATGGCGAGGATTTCTGGTCTTTCCCATGGAACCAACGTTTGGCTTAACAATGCACAAGATATAATCAAGTCCAATACAGCTGGCTTCAATGAGATTATTTCAACCAGAGATGATATCATGAATGCCCTTATCCAAGAAGGTCTTGATAAGAAAAAGTCCTTTATGATCATGGAAAAAGTTCGTAAGGGCAAGGGACTTAGCGAGGAAGAGATTGACTATATGAGGGAAAATGGAGTCAAGGACTGGTATATAGATTCTTGTCTTAAGATTGCCTATCTTTTCCCAAAGGCCCACGCCGTTGCCTATTGTTTGATGAGCTACAGGATTGCCTACTACAAGGTTTACTATCCTGAGGCTTTCTACGCTTCATATTTCTCATCAAAATTGGGAGACTTCACCTATTCGACAATCCTATCTGGCCTTGAATCTGTCCAGATGGCCTTAAATGCCTACAAGGAAATGTTCAATATAAGCAAGAGAGATCAGGATTTAAGGACAGTCCTCGAAGTGGCAGAAGAAATGCACGCTAGGGAAATAAAAATTAGTAAGGCTGATATTTACGAATCTGATGCCACAAAATTTTTGATTAAGGACGGAGCAATCCTCCCACCTTTGGCTGCAGTTGATGACGTCAGCGAGGCTATGGCGAAGGATATAGTTGAAGAAAGGGCAAAGGGCGATTTTATTTCTATAGAAGACCTCACATCAAGGACTTCAGTAAACAAAAATGCTCTTAAAAGCCTAAAAGATTTGGGTATCATAGAAGGCATCCAAGAAGAAAATCAAATGAGCCTATTTGACGGCTTGTTCTAAGAAAAAAACTGTTGGAGAGAAGTTTTGCTTCTTCCAACAGATTTTTTTTACCCATTTATAATTTTCAATTCCTTTACCATATCAATTTTTGAAATTTTTCTTTTTTCAAGCACTTGGACTAGGATAAATATTAGTAAGCTAAGACCTATGGCTTCGATAAAGCTTATAAGTGGAATATTTATTTCTACATAGGCATCTAGTTTTGTGATAGCATATCTTGTCATAGTTCTTATCAAAAAGTCCATCATAGGAATCATGATGATTTCAAAGACTAGGAGGATAAGGAAGATAGGATTTGTGTAAATCGCAGTGCTTTCCCTAGCTCTTATGCCAAAGACTTTTAGGTAGGAGATATTTGTCTTTGACTTATCTATGATTAGACTGGTTACCAAATAGGAAATGATAAGGTAAAAAACGAGGGTTACGACCAATAGACTATCGAAGACACCACCAAAGGAATCTAGGAAGTGGGCCATGAACTTATTCAGATCTTCCTTGTTAATTTCATTGATTAAGATATTTTTGTCAATACTTAGCCTTTGGCTAGACCCGTAAGCGTTGAAATAATCCTTATCCAGACCCAGAATTTTATTTATATTTTCCCTTTTACCAAGGATTTGAAACTGGTTGTTGTCCTTATCTATAGATTTTATCTTAAGTTTAACTTTGTCATAATTGAAATTTTCTATGGCATCAATCTCATCGCCAACCTTTAACTTGTAAACATTAGCAAGACCATTTGAAATTATTACATCTTTCTTATCCAAATTCCCAATATTCAAATCCTTATATTTTGAATCGGAATCTACCCCTAGGCACTGGATTTTTTTCATATTAAAATCTACCAAGTCAAAGCTAAGCATAGAAATTTTATCTGCTTTGATTTTAGGGTCTGGGGCTTTTACCAGATAGGTGTGGTCATATTTCATTGAATTTTTGACTTTTTCTGCATAGTCTGTAAAAATTGGCTTGACTCCTAGAGAATAAATCAAAAGGATGTTGGCAAGGCCTATACCAAAAATTAGGCTGATAATATTGGCCCTATTAGCAAGGATGACCCTTAACCTAAATTTGTTGATAAAGGCAAACTTATCTAGCTTTACCCTCAATCTTGCTTTTGGTGATTTGAGTGTATTTCTTAAAAAGTCTATGGCCTTGTGATTAAGGGCCTTACTTATTACAAAGAAATTTATTATTAAATAAATCAAAAGTGGGATAAGGCTGGTTAAGATAAAGGACCTTAGGTTAAAGGAAACTACAAATTTTGGTAGGTCGTAGGACTTGTAGTAGAGGGCTGTGTAGGTTTGGTAGGCATGGGTGTAGGCAATGAGATTGCCAATTAGGCAAGCAAGCAGGGTAATGAATATCGGCATTAGCATATAAGACTTTACAAGCTCACTTTTTTTGTAACCAGAGGCGAGTAGGGTGCCGATGATTGGCGCTTCCTCTTCAATCATGGATTTTACTTGGATGGCACTGATAAAGGCGATAGCAAGGACTAGGACTACCATAAGGGCTGTCATCATTGGCACATCGCCACCCATGTCTTCTATAAAGTACCTTATGCACTGGTTGTCATAAATTAAAAGCGAATCTGTTACCATGTTTGTTTTGTTAATAATTTTAAGCAAGTCCTTTTGCTTGTCTCTGGCCTTTGACTTTGGCAAATTTTCCTTATCTTTGTAGGAATATTGGTAGGTGATTTGCTCTGAAATGTTTTTAAGCCCATCTTTTGCCACAAGACCCACCCCAAAAAATCCTGGATCCATAACGAGGTCGCTGTTGTTTTTAAGGAGGGTAGAGTAGTCTGGAAGGGCGATTAGACCTACAATCTTAAATTTTTTTCCTTCTAGGCTAAGTGAATCACCAACCTTAAGGCCATTGGCCCTGGCGTAGTTTGCAGAAATAGCGATTTCGTCCTTAGTCTGGGCAAGTCTTCCTTCAAGAATGGATGGGATGTTGATTTTTTCCCTATTTTCAAAGACCCTTAGGGTCTTATTTTCTCCGGACTTTGCCTCAACATAAAAATTTTCGTTTAGGCTTATCTTCTTATTTTCCAAGTCTTTTTTGACTTTTTCATCTAATCTATCAATACAGGTAAAATTTCCATCTTCAACCTTGCCCTGATTTATAAGCTCGTAGTAGAGCTTTTTTGTAGAATCTTGGGCTGTGAAAAATGATGAAGAAAAGATAATTATAAAACAAAGGGCGATGAAAATTGGCAAGACCCTGGAAGGATGAAAGTAGACTTGCCTGTAGGCTCTCTTATAAATTGGATTTTTCATTACCAAGTCACTTCCTTTGCTTGAATTTTCTCATTGTTTTTGACATAGGATTTAACCTTGCCATCGTGGATATTTAAGATATAATCGCACATCTTGCTTATCTGGATGTTGTGGCTTGCTATAAGAATGGTAGCCTTATAGTCATGGTTCATTTTTTCAAGCAAGTAGAGGACATCTTTGGCACTTTCATAATCGAGTGCACCGGTTGGCTCATCACAAATTAAAATTTCCGGCCTTTTGATAAGGGCTCTGGCAATCGAGGTTCGCTGAGCCTGACCACCAGAAACTTCATTTGGATACTTGTAAATTTGATCCTTGATTCCCAAGTCATCGACAAGTTTGTTAATATCGAGTGGATTTTTTGCAAGATACTTGCCTAGTTCTATGTTTTCAAAAATATTTAGGTCGCTAATTAGGTTGTAAAATTGAAAAACAAAGCCCAGCTTATTTCTTCTGTAGGTTTCCAAATCTTTTTTACTCATGCTGGCTAGATTTTCGCCCAAAATATTAACTTCGCCACTATCAATGCTTTCAATACCACCGATTATATTAAGGAGGGTGGACTTGCCAGACCCAGATGGGCCCAAAATACAGATGATTTTCCCACTTTCTATTTCAAGGTCAATATTTTTCAACACTTCAATCTTAGCTTGGCCTTGGCCGTAACTTTTACACAAATTTTTTATTTTTATCATAGGACCTCCTTTTATAACGATAATCTCTATCATTATTATAGCACTGTTAAAAATCATAGACAATAGAAGGTTGCTATTTTAAGAGGATTGCAAAAAAAATCTAGAAAATTTTCAACCAGCAATCATGAATTATCTCCGAAGTTGGTTTTAAATTTTCTAGCTTATTTTTCTAAAGATTGGATTTGTTTTTTGATAAATTTGCCACAGGCCTTTGCAATTTCAGTCGGTTGGTCGATTTTTATAAACTTATTCCTATAAAGGCTTTTGGCGTTGTCTAGGTTATCGCCACTTATGATGGCGGCTATTTGTAGACCTTTTTTTCGAAGGTCATCTAAGTTTTTTCTTGCATCAAAAAGACCGATTTCGTCTTGGTAGGGTTTATTGAGCCTAAAATTTTTGGTTATGAGGGGTTTTAGGTCTTGGGGATTGGCGTCGGTGAGGATTAAAGAAAGGGAATCTTTGATATCCTTATCCAAAATCGCCCTGTAGGCACGAAAAACAAGCCCGTCTCTGTTCCAACCCATGGCCTTAAAACGAAAGATTTTTTTGATTTCTGCTTTTTCGTCATAGTCTTTGAGGATGGTAAGAATGGTAAAGTCGCCAACAGTTTGAAAGGAGACTACCCTGTTTAAGATAGAGTTATTTTCCAAAGACTTGGCTAGGATATAGGCTTCGATGGCTACTTCAGATTCCTTCTCGAGCAGGGAAGCAGATCCGTCAACAAGGAGGTCTACCTTCATAGTAGGGTCAGGTTGGAGGTTTTTTTTCTTAAAAATCTTTGCCTTATCACTTATTTCAGCCTTATAGGCAAGTCTTGGAATAAGTTTGCCTCGGTTGGAGAGGTCTTCGTCCAAAGAAGAAGTTAGGTTTAATTTAAGTTTGATTTGCTTAGATAAAACTGCTATAGCCCTGGTATAGGCAGATTTGTTAGCCTTAAATTTTAAGAGGTGTCTGGCTATAGCCTTTTTATTTAAGTCTTGGTCGAGGTCCTTGTCGTTTTCGGTAATGCCCCTGGTATAAAAAAGTCTGGATTTTTTGTGGCTGTCTGTGCACAAGTCCCTTTCGATACCAAGCCTTATTTTCTCATCAAAAAGAGATTTGCCAAAGGTTTTTTCTATGTAGGCTAGGCTCTCCTTACGTTTTTTAATTTTAAAATCTAGGATAAGAGAGCCAATCCCATGTGATTTTTGCATATTTCCGGCAAAATTTGCTGGCATATTTGACCTCTCAAGGCTCACCATGCCAGCACTTTCAAAAAGAGAAAGATTTAGGGATGGGATTTTTTTCAAGAGGTCACTCTCCCTATAGCCAAGGTAGGTTTTAAAAAGGCTTATAACTCTGCTTTCTACATTAGTTTTATCTGTATCAGCAGGTAGGCTCAATTTTTTGTAGAGGTCCAAGTCTTTTTTTGAAAAATTATTGGTAGGGGCGTCAAGAATTTCCCTCATCCTAATTAGTTCTAGCCTGTAAAGTGCGTTTTGCCTAAGGGCAAGGTTTCTCCTTTGAAGGTCGTACTTATCATCCAGAAATTTTTGGGCGTAGGCAATCCTTAAAGATTTTAAAACTGGTCTTTCGCTTACTTCTTTTTTGTAGGCAAAGTCTTCTAGGATATAGACAAGGGCAAGGTCATACCTATCTCGTCTAAAGTTATAGGCCCAAGCATCAAAGAGCTTTTGAATTTCTCTTTCGCCTAAATATTTGATGGCAAGACCTATTATCAAATTTATGTAAAAATCAGGATTGCCGTCAATATTTTCCCCGATAATAAAATTTTCAAAATCATAATTACCGGCTCCTGCCCACTGGATGTTTGCTATTCGATTTTCATAAAGTTTTTCTTTAGGTCTATCCATTTATCAGGTCTTTTTGGTAAATATTATCTGGAAAACGAGCCTTAAGCAGGTCTTCAATTAGGTCAGCTTCATAGTCATCGAAAATTTTATTGACTAAGCAAAGCCTCATCGCTTCTTTAAATTCAAGGCCTTCCTTCACTAGGTCTAGGCCATCGAAAATCCCCCTCAAATCTGGGGCAGTGTCAGAAATTTCGTGGGCATTAGCCTTATCTTTCAAATCCTTAAAAAAGTTTGCAATGTCGGTTAAGTACCTATCTTTAAGGTCAGGGTAGTGGGTCTTGATGAGGTTTACTAAATCACTATCAGATATCCTTGGCATTTTAATAATGGCAAACCTCGACAAAAGTGCTTCATTTAGGTCACGAGTACCTTCGTAGCCGTAGTTCATAGTTGCGATAAAACGGGTGGCCGGATGGACATTAATTAGTTTATATCCTGGTATATCAATCCTCCTCCTGTAGTCAAGGACAGAATGGAGGACTGCCATTGCTTCGTTTTTTGCCATATTGATTTCATCAAGGACAGCAAAACCACCATAGCGACTTGCAAGGCTTATAGGGCCTTCCCTGAAGGTGACAGACCCAGATTTTAGGGTGTCATCACCGATGAGGCTTGAAGCATCAACGCTTACGTGAAAGGAAATATTCCACATAGGACGGGCAAAAAGATAGGCCAAATTTTCTGCGAGAACATTCTTACCTGTAGCTTTTTCTCCAACAAGCAGGATGTTTTTGCCGGATAGAATTGCTGCAATCGCTTCTTCTAGAACATCATCTCCCATATACAAGAATTTTGGCTTTGGAATCCTTTCTACAAGGTCACTATCGATGGGGTATTTATTTTTAAATTCATCTATTTTTTTATTGAAATTTTCCATCTTAACGCTCGATTGTGTTTATTTCAGTTTTTATGTAAAGTTTTTTAAATAATCCGATACCAAAGGCAGAGATTTCTATTTCCATATCATCCTTCACAAAGGAAAAGAAGTTCGGATTTACAAAAATATCTATGTCCTGATCACTAAATTTTTTGTAGGCTTCCTTATTGCCAATAAGCTTGGTAGAAACATCAAAATCCACAGTGCCTATAGTGCAGCAGGTTTCCTTGCTATCAAGGTCTGGATTTATATAAATTTCTCTAATATTTTTTTTATCGGCAAAATCCTTAGCCGTCTTAGTTATAATAAATTTCATAGCTCCTCCTAGCTTTATTATATTAAAAAAGAGTGGCATAAGCCACCCCTTTTCAAAATTTTAATCTAATATTATAGATTCAATTCTTTCTCTATTTTTCTTGCCAAGTTTTAGTACACAAATTACATATAAAACTGTGATAACTGCTGCAACTGGATAGGCAATTGTATATGGTTGTCTAAGTCCGATAGGGTCTGCATTTATAATAAATGAGAATACTACGAAGCAGTAGAAAGCACCTGGTATTAAGGTGATTAGGTAGTTTTTGTTGGTGTACATTAGGTAAACTGTTGCAACTGCAAGGGCAAAGATAGCTACGAATTGGTTTGTAAATCCGAAGTATCTCCAAAGTAGGTTGAATCCACCTGGGTTTGTCTTAGCAAAGTATAGGATACCTGCTGCAGGAATAAATAATACTGCTGCAAGAATAGCTCTCTTTGCAGGATTTCTTTGGTCAATATTCATTTCTTCAGAAATTATAAGTCTTAAGGATCTAAATGCTGTATCGCCTGATGTGATAGGAAGTGCTATTACACCGATGATGGCAAGTAGACCACCGATATTACCCATGAAGTATTTAGAAATATTACCAACCATGATTGTTCCAGGAGTGTCAAGAGCACTTTCTCCAGAAGAGAATAGAACCATAGCACCTGCTGCCCAAATCATAGCTATAAAACCTTCAGCTATCATAGTTGAGTAGAAGGTCATCCTTGCTTCTCTTTCAGATTTAACTGTTCTAGAAACTAGGGTTACTTGAGAGCCATGGAAACCTGATAAGATACCACAGGCTACTGTTATGAAGAAGGCTGGGATAAATTTTTGTCCCTTTGGATGTTGGGCAAGAAGACCTTGGCCTTCAAAAGCTAAGTGTCCGCCACCTTGGGTTAGGATACCAATTAAAACACCAAAGGCAGAAATGATTAGGAATGCACCGAAAATTGGATAGATTCTACCGATTACCTTATCAATAGGCATTACTGTAGAAAGTATGTAGTAAGCAAATATTACAGCGTAGATAATCCAAATTACTGCACCTTCTGGGTCTTTTCCTAATACGAATTTTGCAATTAAGTCGCCAGGGGTATAAACAAATACAACACCTGTTAGTAGAAGTAGGATTGCGATTACAACGTTATAAAATGCTCTGATTCCGCTGCCTAGGTACTTACCAACAAGTTTTGGTACTTGGCTACCGCCGTTTCTCATAGAAATAAATCCTGTCATGAAATCGTGAACTGCACCTGCAATTACACAACCAATAGGAATAGCGATAAATGCGATAGGGCCAAATAGGATACCTTGGATAGGTCCTAAGATAGGTCCTGTACCTGCTATGTTTAGTAGATTTATAAGCCAGTTTTTGGTCTTGCTCATAACTACAAAGTCGACACCGTCGGCTTTTCTAACTGCTGGAGTTTCTCTGTCATCTGGTTCTAGTTGACTTTCAACATATTTAGAATAGAAATAACCTCCACCTAACAAAATTATAAGTCCAATAATAAATAGTGTCATTGTGTCCTCCTTTATTTATTATCTTATAACCATTATAAGATAAATAAAAAAATATTACAAGTCTTATATCTGAATCTCAACATCTAAAACATTTTCATAATATTAGTTATCATTAAAATATAATTCTCATTACTAGGTGGTTGAGATAGGAATTAATTTTTTAAAACATTGATAAATAATGATAAGCTAGTATAGTAGACTTAGTAAGAGTGGGGCGGAAATTCCACTTTTTTTTAATGTTGGGGGTAAATTGAGATGGATTTAATAGAAAAATTGAAAAACGCTCTGGAAAGTGACATAGAAAATTTAGGCTATGACCTTGTTGACCTTGAGTTTATCGGGGGCAAAGACGGTAATCGACTTATTTTTTATATTTACAAGGAAGATGGAATTACGATTGATGATTGTGAGAGGGTGAGTGGATTTCTTGATGAAAAGCTCGATGAGCTTGATTTAATCAAAAGCTCCTACTACCTAGAAGTATCCTCTCAAGACCTATCAAGACCACTTAAGACAGATAAGGACCTTCTTAGAAATAAGGATGAGCTACTTAAGATAAAGCTTAAAAATGGTGACCTTATCCTAGCTAAGATGAAGGATATCAAAGATGAATCAATAGTTTTTGCCAAGGAAGATGGCAAAGATATAGAGATAAATAAATCGGATATCAAGGAAATAAAAATAGAGATAGTGTTCTAAAAGGAGATATGATGAACAAAGACTTTATGTTGGCCCTTGATGAGCTATGCAAGGATAAGAATGTAGAAAAAGAAGTAATCCTAGATGCTCTAGAAAAGGCGCTTGTGAAAAGTTATCAAAAAAATTATGATAACCAAGAAAATGTTGACGTTACTATTGACCATGAGACTGGGGAAATCGGGGTTTATGCCCTAAAAGAAGTAGTTGATAAGGTGGAAGATCCTATAAATCAAATTAATTTAAAGGATGCAAAGGATCTAGATGCTTCTTTGGCAGTTGGTGATACAGCAAGGATTAAGTTAGTGCCTAAAAATTTTGGCAGGGTTGCTGCTCAAACTGCTAGGAATATTGTTATTCAAAAGATAAGGGATGCCCAAAGAGAATCCTTATTTGGTGACTATCTTGATAGGGAAAATGAACTTATCACAGGTTTAATCCAAAGAGTTGACAAATACAATGTCTATGTAAACCTAGACAGGATTGAAGGAATTGTTCCTCTTAAAGAACAAGTTCCTACAGAATCTTATATCCCAAATGAGAGGATGAAATTCTTAATTAAAGAAGTGAGAAATTCTGGCAAGGACCCACAAATTGTTTTGTCTAGGTCTTCAGAAAATCTTGTTACTAGACTTTTTGAGCTAGAAGTGCCTGAAATTACTGACGGAGTTATAGAAATTTATTCTATAGCTAGGGAAGCAGGATCAAGGACAAAGATGGCGGTATTTTCTAATGATGAAACCATTGATGCTGTTGGAGCTTGTATAGGTTATAAGGGAGCGAGAGTTAATTCTATTGTAGACTCACTCCAAGGAGAAAAGATTGATATTATAAATTATTCTAAGGATATAGAATCTTTTATTTCCAACGCCCTATCTCCAGCAGATATTATAGAAGTTTATGTCAATGAGAGAAATAAGCAATCTCTAGTGGTTGTTGAGGATGACCAGCTTTCTCTTGCCATTGGCAAGGAAGGTCAAAATGCAAGACTTGCAGCAAGGCTTACTGGTTGGAAGATTGATATCAAGTCAAAACTTGAATTTGACAGCCTAAGTCAGGAAGAGATTGATGAAATTCTTTCTATAAACGAAGAAGAAGTTTCTGATGAAAAGTCTACAGATGATAAAGATTTAGAAGCTTACGACTTGGCAGAAGAAAATGCAAGTGATGATAAAGATGAAGAAATTTCTGATGAAGATAAGGAAGAAATTTCTAAAGAACCTACAGATGAAGACTAGGAGCTAGCTTTCAGCAAGGAATAAGGAAATGATAAAAACTCGCAAAATACCACAAAGAAAATGTATTGTGTGTGGTTCGTTAAAAGATAAGGGAGACCTTCTTAGGATTGTAAATAACAAGGAAGAGGGAATCTTGATAGATGAAAGTGGAAAAGTAAACGGAAGAGGTGCCTACGTGTGTAAGGATGAAACTTGCATCAAGGGCCTTAAGAAATCAAATAAGCTAAATCAAGCCTTTAAAATGAAGATAGATGACGAAATTTATGAGGAGTTAGAAGCTTATGAACTAAAATGAGGTGATTATATGGCTGATAAAATAAGAGTATACGAATTGGCAAAAGAAAATGGCTTAGAATCAAAGGAAATGATTAGAATCCTAAATGATGAATTTAACTTAGGTATTAAATCTCATATGTCCATGATAAGTGGGGAAGACCACAAATTAATCAATGATTTCCTAAGTGAATTAAATGATGATTCTAGTGAAGATGTTAGCGTAGAAGAAGAGATAATAGAAAAGCCTAAAGCAAAAGCAAAACAAGAGAAAAAAAGAGAAAAGAAAATTGATCTTAAAAATCTAGACGACGATGATGATCAAGAGCAAGTAGTAAGCAAGAAGAATAGAAAAAAGAAGAATAAGAAGAAAAAATCGAAGAAGAGCAATAGGCAAGAGAAGAGTATGAAAGCTAACAAAGATTCAAGAATAGAAATACCAGAAACAGTAAATGTCAAGGCGTTTGCAGATAAACTTGGAGAAAGCCCAAATTCAGTAATAGGAAAATTGATAGGTCTTGGTACAATGGCAGGACTTAATGACCAGATTGATTTTGATACAGCAAACCTTGTAGCCATGGAATTTGGCAAGGAAATCTTTAAGGAAGAAGAATATGATGCCTTAGAAGAGCAATCATATGATTTAGACTATGAAGATAAGGAAGAAAACTTAATTGAAAGACCTCCTGTTGTATCAGTAATGGGTCACGTTGACCATGGTAAAACAAGTATCCTAGATGCTATCAGAAATACTTCTGTAACTCGTGGAGAAGCTGGTGGTATTACCCAACATATAGGTGCTTATACTGTAGATATCAATGGTAAAGCAATCTCTTTCTTAGATACACCAGGCCACGAAGCCTTCACAGAAATGAGAATGAGGGGTGCTCAATCAACTGATATTGCCATCCTTGTGGTAGCTGCAGATGATGGGGTTATGCCACAAACAGTTGAGGCGATTAACCACGCCAAGGCAGCTGATATTCCAATAATAGTAGCCATAAACAAGATGGATAAGGAAACAGCCGATCAAAATAGGGTTATGCAAGGTCTTATGGAATATGGTCTTGTTCCAGAAGAGTGGGGTGGAGATACCATCATGGTTCCAGTGTCTGCCCACACAGGCAAGGGCATCAAGGACCTGCTTGAGATGGTCCTACTTGTAGCTGAAGTTAGGGAACTAAGGGCAAATCCAAACAGGGATGCTGTTGGTATTATAATCGAAGCCCAACTTGACAAGTCAAGGGGTCCAGTTGCAACTGTGCTTGTACAAAAAGGTACCCTCCGTCAAGGAGATTATGTGGTTACAGGTTCTGCCTCAGGTAGGATTAGGGCAATGTTTGATTCAAAAGGAAAGCCAATCAAAGAAGCAGGCCCTTCTATACCAGCCCAAATTCTTGGTCTTTCTGATGTAGCAGAAGCTGGCGATAAGATTTATGCAGTTAAGGATGAAAAAATCGCTCGTGACTATGCAGATAGGGCTAAAGAATTTAAACGTGAAGAAAGATTAATCGCCAAAGCTAATACCAACCTTGAAGATATGTATTCAGACATCCAAGAGGGTGAATTAAAAGAACTTAATATCATTGTTAAGACTGATGTTAAGGGAACTGTTGATGCTGTAAGCTCTTCTTTAACAAAATTATCAAATGAAGAAGTCAAGGTAACAGTAATAGCAGGTGCTGTTGGTGGTATTACAGAATCAGACGTCCTCTTAGCTCAAGCGTCAAATGCTATTATAATCGGCTTTAACGTAAGACCTACCCAAGGTGCTTTAGAAAGAGCTAAGGATAATAATATAGAAATCAGGACCTACAGCGTAATCTACGAAGCAATCGAAGATGTATCAAAGGCTATAGTAGGTATGCTAGATCCAGAATTTAAGGAAAATGTTCTAGGCAGGGCAGAAGTAAGAGATACCTTCAGGATTCCAGGAGCAGGCACAATCGCAGGTGTTATGGTAACAAGTGGTGTCATTACAAGAAAAGCAATGATCAGACTTCTAAGAGATAACGTAGTTATCTTTGATGGCGAAATTTCATCAATGAAGAGATTTAAAGATGATGCATCAAAACTCCAATCAGGTTATGAAGGCGGAATCGGACTTGAAAGATACAACGACATAAAAGTAGGCGATGTAATGGAAGCCTATGAAATGGTTGAAACAGAAAGAAGTTTATAGATGAATAAAAAAAGAACAGCTAGGATTTCATCTGAGGTTAAAAGGGAAATATCAAAGATAATAATGGATGACCTAAATGACCCGAGATTATCCGCAGAAGCCATGGTATCAGTTACTGATGTAGAAGTTACCAACGACTTATCCTACGCTGATATCTATATATCAGTCCTTGGAGATAATAAAATCAAGGATGGAGTAATGCAAGCGCTTAATCAAGCCAAGGGTTATATTAAAATCCTAATTGGTGAGAGAATGAGACTTAGGTCCATGCCAGAATTTCGTTTTAAATTTGATAATTCTATCGAGCATGGTGCCTACATGGATAAGTTAATAGCAGAAACAATCGCAAAGGATAAAAAAGCAAATGAAGCTAGAGAAGATTAGTAAAGAACACTTAGATAAGTTTTTAGAAATGGTTGATAAGGCAGAAACAATCGCCATTGCCAGCCACGTAAATCCTGACGGAGACAATATCGGTTCGTCCCTTGGACTTAGAAGGTCATTAGAAAAGTATGGTAAAAAAGTTGAAGTAATTGCAATCGACACAATTGACGATTACTTACAATTTCTACCAGAACTTGATCACTACAAGGAAGCTAGCCTTGATAAGTACGACCTATTTATAATTGTGGACTGCTCTGAATTTGACAGGATTGGCAAGGCTACAGAAATTGCAAGAAGATCTGATAAAACCATAGTTATCGACCACCATGTTGGTGGAAAAATCAACTGCGATTTGAATATGATTTATGAAACCTCACCTGCAACATGTGAGTTGGTTTACGAAATAATTGATAGACTAAACCTACCAATGGATAAGACAATAGGTACCCTTTTATTTACAGGCCTATGCACAGACACAGGCAGGTTCATGTATTCAAATGTTTCCGAATACACTTTTAGGGCAGCAGGCAGACTAATTACAGATGGAATTGATTATGAATATATTTACGAAAATCTCTACCAATCCCAACCAGTAGCAGTCATGCAGTTTCATAATGAAATCATATCTAAGGCAGAATTTTTTGACAAGAAGGCCTTTGCTATCGCAACCAAGGCCCAAGTTGAAAAATACGGCGTACAAATGGGTGATGCAGAAACAATTGTCAATAAACTTAGGGACCTTAGAGAAGTAAATGTGTCTATGATTGTAAAAGAATATGACGACGGCGAATACAAGGTGTCTATGAGAAGCAAAACTGCCGATGTAGCCGCAGTTGCTAGAGCTCATGGAGGTGGGGGCCACATCAAGGCAAGTGGTTACTCAATTTTTGATGAGAGTCTAGAAGCTGCTTGTGAAAAAGCCCTTGCTGTATTAAAGGAAATAGATGCTTAAGGGAATCCTTAATGTAAACAAAGAAAAGGGCATATCTTCAGCTAGGGTTGTAAGCCTTGTAAGACGTGCCCTTGGAATGAAAAAAGTCGGTCACACAGGGACCTTAGACCTTGAAGCGAGTGGAGTTTTGCCAATTGTAATAGGCAAGGCTACAAGAGTTTCAGATTATATGATGACCAAGGATAAGGTCTATGAAACAGAGTTGATCCTCGGTGCAAAGACCGATACCCTAGATGCAGCAGGCAAAATTATAGCCAAGAGCGATAAGGTTGTAAGTAGGTATGAATTTATAGAAGCAATGAATACTTTTAAGGGGGAAATAGAGCAAATTCCTCCTATGTATTCAGCCCTTAAGGTAAATGGCAAAAAACTCTATGACCTTGCCAGAGATGGCATCGAAATTGAGAGAAAAAGAAGAAAAGTTAAGGTTTATGATATAGACCTTTTAGACTTTGCCTTTCCCCAAGCGACAATAAGGGTGACCTGCTCAAAGGGGACTTATATTAGAACCTTGGTTGACGACATAGGCGAAAAACTAGGGACCCTTGCCTATGTCAACGAGCTAAAAAGAGTTAGGGTCGGGGATCTGGATGTTAAGGACGCTATAAATAGCGAAGATATATTAAAAATTGCAAAGAAAGATTTACTTAAGAAACTTTATCCAGTAGACTTTGCCCTAAAGGATTTTGAAAAAATCGTTCTTGACAAAAAATATTTAGAAAATCTTGTAAATGGTCAACTGGTAGAAGTCGCAGACAGGTTTGATAAGACTGTAAGGGTCTATGCCGGGGAAGACTTCATCGGGCTTGGTGAAAATTACAAGGAAAATGATAAGAGTTTCTTAAAAATGGAGAAAGTGTTTTATGAAAGAGAAGATAAGAATATATGATTTAAACAGCGACCTACCTGACTTAGAAAAAAAGGTAGTTTCCCTAGGATACTTTGACGGAGTTCACCTAGGTCATCAAAAGTTAATGAAAAGAAATGTAGACTTATCGAAAAAATATGGTTATACTCCATCAATTTTATTATTTAAGGAAAATACAAAAACTACAGTCAAAGACGATAAGAGGTACCTATCAAGTCTTGAAGATAAGGTAGAAATCTTATCCCAGCTTGGCATAAAAACTTTTTGCTTGGTTAATTTTGACGAAAATTTTATGAAACTTTCTCCAACAGATTTTATAAAGACAATCATAGCTGAGAAATTGAATGCGAAAATTATTATAGTTGGCGATGACTATCGTTTTGGCTACAAGGCAAGTGGGACAGTTGACACCCTAAGAGAATATGAAAATATTTTTGCCTACATAACAGATGTTGTTGACTTTGAGATGGAAGACGACCATGCCAAAATTTCTTCAGGGCACCTTAGAAATTTCATAAGAAATGGTGAAATTAAAAAAGCCAATAAGTATTTGGGTAGACCTTATAAAATTCGTGGCAAGGTAGTCCATGGCAAACGCAGGGGAAGGTTGTTAAATTTTCCTACAGCTAACCTCGACCTAAGTTTTCCCTATGTCATTCCTACTGATGGGGTCTACCTTACCATAACCAATATTAGGGGCAAGGATTATTATGGCCTTACTAATATTGGCTCAAACCCAACCTTTGAAGAAGGCGATGATAAAAAGATAGAGACTTTTATCTTTGATTTTAATGATTCGATTTATGATGAAGATATCAGCGTTGAATTTATTGAATTTTTAAGACCGGACTTCAAATTCAATTCGGCAGAAGAATTAATTGCCCAGATGGATAAGGATAAGGAAAATGGTCTTAATTATATTGAAAAACACCTAAAATGATTTGGCAAAATAATATTTGGGGTGTATAATAAAGACGTAGCTTTGCTAGGTATATGAGACCTCGACTAATACATGGCAAAGGCTCTATTAAATAATACGGAGGAAATTATGAACGCAGTAGAAAAACAAGCAATAATTAAAGAATACCAATTAGATGAGAAAGACACAGGTTCACCAGAAGTACAAATCGCTATCCTATCAAAAAGAATAGCTGACTTAACTGAACACTTAAAATTAAACACAAAAGACCATTCTTCAAGACGTGGATTATACAAAATGATCAGACGTAGAAGAGGTATGCTTACTTATTTAAAAGACAATGATATTGATAGATATAGATCAATTATCGATAGACTTGGACTAAGAGGTTAATTATTTTGGCGGGGTATTACCCGCCTTATTTTATATATAGGAGAGATAATGATCAAAAATTACAAATACACTTCAAAAAACGGATATGACTTTGAGGTAACAATCGGCAAGTATGCAGAGCAAGCCAACGGTGCCTGCCTTATTCAAAGCGGCGACACCACACTTTTAGTAACTGCAGTAGCTAGCGAAAAACCAAGAGAGGGTATAGACTTTTTCCCACTTATTTGCGATTTCCAAGAAAAACTTTATGCAGTTGGTAAAATCCCAGGAGGTTTCCTAAGAAGAGAAGGCAAGGCAAGCGATGAAGCAACTCTTATCGCCAGACAAATGGATAGACCTCTTAGACCACTATTCCCAGAAGACTATTACAATGATGTACAAATCATAGCTACAGTCCTATCAATGGACCACGACCACCTTCCAGACCCACTTACAACTATTGGTGCATCAATAGCCCTAGGTATTTCTGACATACCATTTAATGGCCCAGTAGGAGCTTGTATGGTAGGCAAGGTAGATGGAAAATTAGTTGTAAACCCAAATGAAGAAGATAGAAAGAAATCTCAACTTGAACTTACTGTAGCAGGTAGGAAAGGCGCTATCAACATGGTTGAAGCTGGAGCAAACGAACTTGATGAAAGCGAAATGCTTGAAGCAATGCTACTTGCCCTTGATGAAATTGGAGATATTTCTGACTTCATCCAAACAATTATAGATGACATTGGTCTACCTAAAAAAGAAGTTGAAGTCCATGAGGAAACAGAGCTTGATAGACTTATTTCAGAAGCTTTTGAAGAAGACATCAAATCATCAATCAGGACTACAGATAAGACTGAAAGAGAAGATAACATCTTTAGGATTGAGGAAGAAGCTAAGGAGAAATTCCTAGAAGCTTATCCAGAAAGTGAAGATGAAATCCATAGAAGAATTGACAATATCATGAAAAAAGAAGTCAGAAGGATGATTTCTATTGATAAAATCAGACCAGACGGCAGAGAGCTTACTGAAATCAGACCACTTTCTGCAGAGGCAGGAGTTTTGCCAAGAGTGCATGGTTCAGGTCTCTTCCAAAGAGGTCAAACCCAAGTATTATCAATAGTAACCCTAGGTTCTCCAGCTGATAGCCAATTAATTGATGGTTTAAATATCGAAGATGTAGAAAAAAGATATATGCACCAATACAATTTCCCACCATTCTGTGTAGGAGATGTAAGACCACTAAGAGGACCAGGTAGACGTGAAATCGGCCATGGTCACCTTGCTGAGAGAGCTCTTGTGCCAGTACTTCCAGACGAAAAAGACTTCCCATACACAATGAGAGTTGTTTCTGAAGTTTTATCTTCTAACGGTTCAAGCTCCCAAGCTTCAATTTGTGGTTCAACCCTATCCCTAATGGATGCGGGTGTACCAATCAAAAAGCCAGTCGCAGGTATAGCTATGGGTCTAATCAAGGAAGACGACTCAATTTCTATCCTTACAGACATCCAAGGTCTTGAAGATCACCTTGGCGATATGGACTTTAAGGTAGCTGGTACTCGTGATGGTATCACAGCTCTTCAAATGGATATGAAAATATCTGGTATTACAGAAGAAGTCCTAAGACAATCCCTAGCAGATGCAAAAGATGCTAGATTTAGGATACTAGATGTAATCGAAGCTGCTATTGATGCTCCAAGGGCAGAATTATCAGAATATGCACCAAGACTATATACAATTGACATCGACCCAGAAAAGGTAAGAGATGTAATTGGTTCTGGTGGAAAGAACATCAACAAGATTATAGACGCCACAGGAGTTAAAATCGAAACCGAAGATGACGGCCACATCACAGTTGCATCTAACGATGGGGCAAGTGGTAAGAAAGCTATAGAAATGATTAAAGCTATAGTTACCGATCCAAAACCAGGCGATATATATGAAGGCACAGTTGTAAGACTCATGAACTTTGGCGCCTTTGTAGAAATAGCAATCGGCAAGGAAGGACTCCTTCATATCAGCCAAATCGCAAACCACAGAGTTGCTAAGGTTGAAGATGAGCTTAAGGTTGGAGATAAGGTGACAGTTAAGGTTACTGAAATTGATAGGCAAGGTAGGATTAACCTTTCAAGAAAGGCCCTCCTAGAAAAACCTGAAAAAGCTGAAAGACCTGAAAAGGCAGAAGCTTGGCCAGTAGATGAATCTCCATATAGAAAAGACAAAGAATAAGATTAAAGACTGTTACACAAGGTGTAGCAGTTTTTTTATTATTAAATCGACAAGTAAATTGAACTTTTTTATTTTATTTAATTAATTAGGAAGAATTATTATTGCAGAAATATAAAAGATATGTTAATATAAAAATATAAGAAATCGTTATTTTATTTACGAAATATGTACAAGGAGGTAAAATGCCAGTCTTTTTAGCAAAGTGAAAAGATGCGGAAAATTAATCTTAGCAAAAGATTTCCTATAAATAAAATTCATCAATTTTTTAAAATAGGGATCTAAAAAAACTTTGCATAGCCTAGGAGAATTTCTTAGTATTATCCAATTTTTTAAGTGATTTTAAAAATATCCTAGGTAATTGACGTTCGACAAATGCCCTTAAATTAATCATGACTTACATATTTTTGATTTTATGGGCGCTAGTTAAATTAAGAGGTAAAAAATGACAATTAAAAAAGAAAAAATAACATTTGCTAGGGTATTGAAGTTTGTGATCCCTTCAGCCATAGGTGTGCTACTTCTAATGACGCCATTTAAGACAGCTAATGGTGGTTCGACTGTAGCAGTATCAGTAATTTCAAAATTTTTAAACCAAACAATTAACTCAATAGTTCCAATCCACTATGTGGCTTTGGCTTGTATTACAATATCAACCATACTTGGTCTAGCTTATAAATTTGCTAAACCTAGTTTTATTGAGAAATCTCCTATCCTTAAGGAAATTTCAGATATTACTCCTATCTGGCTTTTTGCTAGAGTTGCAGGTTGCATAATCGGCTACATGACAGCCTTTAAACTTGGACCAGAATTGATTTGGTCTGAAAATACCGGTGGTCTAATCCTATTTGAATTAATTGGTGGACTTTTGACTATATTCTTGGTAGCAGGTTTCATCCTACCATTCCTAACAGAATTCGGTATCCTCGAATTTGTTGGTATTTTCCTATCAAAAATTATGAGACCAGTCTTTAAACTTCCTGGCCGTTCAGCAGTAGACTGTGTGGCTTCATGGATAGGTGATGGTACAATCGGTGTTGCCCTCACTGCTAAACAATACGAAGAAGGAAACTATACCGAAAAAGAAGCAGCAATTATTTCTACAACTTTCTCAGCTGTATCAATTACTTTCTGTATGGTTGTACTTGAAAATGTTAACATGGTTGACAGGTTTGGTCTATTTTACTTAATAGTTGGCGTATCTGGTATAGTAGCAGCTTTAATCGTGCCACGTATCCCACCTCTCTCAGGCAAGAGAGATGTAAGGGCAAAAGAACCAGAAAATCCAAACGAAGAAACAGTTCCAGAAAACTTCACCAGACTAGAATGGGCCACCCAACTTGCAGTTTTAAAGGCAGAGAAGAACTTAAATCTAAAACAATTCCTATTAAATGGACGTGACACAGTTTTAAGCCTCTGGCTTGGTGTAACTCCAGTAATCATGGCAGCAGGTACCCTTGCCCTAGTATTGTCTGAATCAACACCAATCTTTACTTGGCTTGGTATGCCATTCTTACCAATCTTAAAACTTCTCCAAGTGCCAGAAGCAGTTGAAGCAAGTAAGACAATGGTAGTTGGTTTTGCCGACATGGTTGTTCCATCAATCCTAGCCAGCAAGGGCATTACATCTCAATTTACCCAATTTGTGGTAGCAGCTGTATCTGTAACCCAACTTATCTACATGTCAGAAACAGGAGCAGTTATCCTTGGTTCAAACATACCTGTAGACCTAAAAGATATCTTCATCCTATTCTTAGAAAGAACATTAATTACTCTTCCAGTAATAGTAATTTTAGCTCACTTATTATTTTAAAATCTTAAATAATTAAAAAATTTACTCCCTTAAGTCATTTTTTGGCTAAGGGAGTATTTTTTTTATTAAAAATCTTAAGTGGTATATTGACAAATTAAAATAATTATTTTAAAATAATAAAAAAAGTAGCTGTGGTTTTACAATAATTCAATTCGGAGGTTTAAAATGAGAAGAAGATTTGTATTTATGACTATTGTTATTGCTTTTTTAATAGTTTTCACTTCTTGTAGGAGCAAGAAAAAAGAAGATAAGATTGAAATATTTGATTCTAACAATGTAAAAATTGCTGAAACAGAAAAACAAGAAGAGTTAGATTATTTTAGTAATTTTATAGGGATGAGCGTAGAAAATGTTAATGATAAGAAATTCGACAATTATTTTAAAGAAATACCTGAGGATGCAATAAAATCTTATTATGTAATATTTACCAGCAAGGGTAAAGATAATGAAGCTACAAAGATAGATTTTTATATGTATGAAAATTATCCTTATATTACAATGGAGGGAGTGCCCATGATCACAACTCCATTTACATGGCAGCTTTCTGAAGAAGATATAAAAGAATTTAATGATAAAGTACAAGATCTTAAGGATATAGATGATAAAAGATAAGGCGTTAAAGATTGAACTGAACCCCAAAATTCAAAATTAGGATGGAGGGGTTCTTATGCCACGATGCATATAAGAATTTAAAGAAAAATTATCTTAGATTACTTATTAGGAATAAAGAAAATCCAAATTTATCGTGGGCAATATAATGACGGTGTATTGACTGCGTACTGATTAAGCTATATAATATAGGCAAAGGAGATGAGCAAATGGCTACAACAAATTTGAACATAAGGACAGACAAGGAAATAAAAGAAGCAGCAGAAAAAATCTATTCTAGTTTAGGTTTAAATATGACTACCGCTATAAATATGTTTTTAAGAGCAAGTATTAGAGAAAGTGGTATTCCTTTTGATTTAAAACTTGATATCCCAAGTGATGAAACCATAAAAGCTATAGAAGAAGGAAGAATGATAGCTAAAGATAAGAACGTTACAGCTTATTATAGTATGGATGACTTGAGGAAAGCTCTTGAAGTATAAAATAAAGTTTACAAGTAGATTTAAAAAGGATTTAAAGCAAGTTAAAAAGCAAGGAAAAGATATTGAAAAACTCTTAGATATTGTTGAGAAATTAGCAAATGATGAATCCCTTGATGAAAAATATAGGGATCATTAATTAGCTGGAAATTACAAGGGGACTCGAGAATGTCATATAGAGTCAGATTTTTTGCTTATTTATGAAAAGTTTAATGAAACGCTAGTCTTAACCTTAATAAGGACGGGATCACATTCAGATTTATTTAAATAGAAGATAGCACCTTTAATATAGGTGCTTTTTTTATGAAAAATTATTTTGAAGACTCACTAGTTGTAAATTTTATATGGTTTATTTTTAATTAATTTACCATATAATATAGGGGAGAGGTGTATATGACAAATAGGAATTCTGGGAGAATTAGGAAAAAGACGACTAGCAAATCTCCCAACAAAAGTAAACAAAAAAAATTCAGGGAGAGATCCTTTGATATAAAGAAATTTTCGATGGTAGTTATGGCCATATCTGTCCTTATATTTATTTTTATTTTATCATCAAGTACAGGACTAATTGGCGATGCTTTAGCAAGATTTTTTGAAGGTCTCTTTGGTAAGTTCAGCCTTGCTTTTCCAATTTTATTATTTGCAAGTTTTTATTTGATCTATAGGGAAAAGTTTAGGGATAATTTAAGTCGCATGCTTTTAATTTATAGTATTTATTTTTTGACCCTTGCTATCTCATCCAAGGATTATATCAGAAATGAGCTGGCTTGGTCAGTAGAGTATTCTGCCTTTAAAGGAAATTTGGGTGGAGGATGGTTTGGAGGTCTTGTTGGATTTTATACCTTAAGCTTTATCGGCCATCTTGGTCTTTATATTCTCTATGCGACCCTAATAGGTTCATTAATAATAAATGTTAGTCCCTTTACCTACAAGGAATTTTTCTTGAAATTAAGAGATGGTTTTATAATTTTAGGCATTGGTATCAAGCATCTAAGCCAAAAAGCTTATCTTAAGATAAGGGAAAAAATCGATGAATCCAAGACTAAGAAATCTTTAAAAGAAGAAAGAATCCCAAGTATCAGGATAAACAATAACTTGGCTGACAATCCTCCAAGGAAGGCAATTAAAAAAAGGCCAAGCAGAAAAGAGGAGGATAGGCCAAGGGAAGAAATTCAAAAAGATTTGAAAAATGATGATTTGATTAGGGATTACAAGTCTAAACAAGTAGAATTTGCAGACCTTAACGAAGATTTAAAAAGAGAATTTGCAGATTATTCCTACCCACCAGTCAATCTTTTGAAAGATGTTAATGCCGAAGGCGGGATTGATAATAGTGAAATCAGGGCAAAGGCAGGAATTATAGAGGAGACTTTGGAGTCTTTTGGGATTGATGGAAAGATTGTCCAGATAGACGTGGGTCCTACTGTCACCTGCTATGAATTAAAACCTGCTAGGGGTGTTAAGGTTTCAAAAATTGTAAACTTAGCTGATGACCTTTCTTTAAGTCTTGCCACATCAGGAATTAGGATTGAAGCACCAATTCCAGGCAAATCTCATGTTGGGATCGAAGTTGCCAACGACAAAAAAGAGATAGTAGGTTTTAAGGAAATCATCTCATCAACTCAATTTATCAAATCAAGACATGCCATTCCTTTTGCCATGGGTAAGTCAATTTCAGGTGAACCAATTATTTCAGCTATCGAAAAAATGCCACACTTGTTGGTGTCAGGTGCGACTGGTTCTGGTAAGTCTGTTTGTATCAACACAATAATTATGTCCATTTTATATAAGCACAGCCCAGATGAAGTCAAACTTCTCTTGATAGACCCAAAGGTGGTTGAACTTTCAATTTATAATGGGATTCCACACTTGATTATGCCAGTTATAACCGACCCTAAGAAGGCATCTTCTTCACTATTTTGGGCGATTTCTGAAATGGAAAGAAGGTATAAACTCTTTGAAGAAAACCAAGTTAGGGATATAAAGGGTTATAAGAGAGCGGCTGAGACCGATGACTCCATGGAAAATCTTCCTTATATAGTTGTAATTGTTGACGAGCTTTCAGATTTGATGATGACAGCTGCAAGTGAAGTTGAAGATTATATTACAAGGCTTGCCCAAAAATCTAGGGCTTGTGGAATACACTTAATAATTGCAACCCAAAGACCAACTGTGGACGTAATTACAGGAACAATCAAGGCAAATATTCCTTCAAGGATTTCCTTTGCTGTTACAAGTCAGATAGATTCAAGGACAATTTTGGATATGCAAGGGGCAGAAAAACTCCTTGGTAAGGGAGATATGCTCTATGCTTCATCTGATTCTATGAAACCTTTGAGAATCCAAGGCGCTTTTATTTCAGATGAGGAAGTTTTAAGCGTTGTGGACTATATAAAAGGTTCTAGCAAAACAAATTATAACGAAGAAGCAATCGAAAAAATTGAAGAAAATGTTACAGCTGACCTTGAAGATGAAGATGACCTCTTGGATGAGGCAATCAAGGTAATAGTAGCTGATCAGACAGCGTCTGTATCCATGCTTCAAAGAAAGCTTAAAATCGGCTATGCCAGGGCTGGCAGGATTATCGACCAGCTAGAGCAAAAGGGGATAGTCGGTGGCTATGAGGGCAGCAAACCTCGTAAGGTCCTTGTGGATAGGACACAAATTGAAAATTTATAGGAGAAAAAAATGAATATAGCAAATAAAGTTACCATGGTAAGATTAGTTATGATACCAATTTTTGTTGTAGCCTTCTACTACTTTGGTACAAGTTATAATATAGCAGCTATTTTATTTATGCTAGCATCCCTAACAGATGCCCTCGACGGTTATCTTGCCAGAAGTAGAAATTTAATTACAAATTTCGGTAAATTTGTAGACCCCCTTGTGGATAAGGTTCTAACAATGGCGGCCTTTATTGTTTTGGTTGAGGCAGGGGTAATTCCTGCTTGGTCTGTTATAATAATTATTTCAAGAGAACTTATAATCACAGGTTTTAGGACACTTGCAGCTGATATGGGTATAACCATCGCAGCATCCATGTGGGGCAAGGCAAAGACAACCAGCCAGATGATTTCCCTAGTTTTATTATTGCTACATAATGAAGTTTTAAATAAATTTGGGATTTACGTATTTTATTTGGCAGTGATTTTGACAATTATATCAGGACTTGATTATTTGATAAAAAATAAGAAAGTTTTAGACTTAGAAAATATTTAAGACTGGACTTTGGGAGTATATATGGATAATGAAAAAGGCAAGAAACTAATAAGAGTTGAGTTAATCCTACTCGTAGTTCAAGCCCTAGCATCTTTTTTTGGTAATTTCATCCACCAAAGGTTTATGTCTGATGGAGCTACGATTACCATAAAAAAGTTTAATTTTATATCGCCTATGACCTGGGGCTACGGCAATTTTTTTCCAATTCTATTTCTAGCCTCCTTGCTTGTGGCTGGGATAATAATGGCAAATGCCATGCGTAAAAATTCGCACTTAGAAGATAAGTTAAGTTCCAATATAGTTATTTTTGGTGGAATTTTATTTTTGATGGTACCCCTAATGATTAACGTTCAACAAATCAATATTGGACTAATTCTGATGGTGACTATTCAATTTATAATTTTTTCAATAAATATGGTTAGAACAAGAAATTAGACTTTAATAAAAAAAGGTATATAATACTATTAAGACATTAAGTGTATAAGGAGTGTATATGGACGCAGATAAAAAGAAGGCCCTAGATCAGGCTTTTAAGCAGATAGAAAAGAAATATGGAAAAGGCTCAATTATGAAGATGGGCGAGGCACCAAGAGTTGCCATAGATTCAATTCCAACTGGTGCTGTCAACCTTGATATAGCCCTAGGTATTGGTGGACTTCCAAGGGGAAGAGTCATTGAAATTTATGGACCAGAATCATCTGGTAAGACTACCCTAGCTCTCCACGTTATAGCAGAAGCTCAAAAACTTGGTGATACCTGTGCCTTTGTGGATGCAGAACATGCCCTTGATGCAGAATATGCAGGAAATCTTGGAGTAAATATTGACGAATTAATCTTATCTCAACCAGATACAGGTGAGGCAGGTCTTGATATAGCAGAAAGTCTTGTCAGGAGTGGGGCAGTAGGTCTCATTGTAATCGACTCTGTTGCAGCCCTTGTTCCAAAGGCTGAAATTGAAGGAGAAATGGGAGACAGCCACATGGGTCTTCAAGCAAGACTTATGAGCCAGGCTCTTAGAAGACTTACAGGTATTATTTCTAAATCAAATACAACTGTAATTTTCATCAATCAATTGAGAGAAAAAATCGGGGTTATGTTTGGGAACCCTGAGACAACCACAGGTGGACGTGCCCTTAAGTTCTATGCTTCAGTAAGACTTGATATTAGAAGGATTAAGACCATAACTGAGGGAGATAATTCAATCGGCTCTAGGACCAGGGTTAAAATTGTTAAAAACAAAGTTGCTCCTCCATTTAAGATAGTGGAATTTGATATCATGTATGGTAAGGGAATTTCAAAATCTGGAGTACTTTTAGATACTGCAGTTGACTTAGGTATTGTCGAAAAAGCTGGGTCTTGGTATTCATACGGAGATGAGAAACTCGGTCAAGGTAGGGAAAATGTCAAAATCATGCTTGAAGAAAATGCCGACCTTGCCAAATTAATTGATGATAAGGTTAGGGAGGCTTTCAAAAAAGATTTGGCACCTGTCGAAGAAGAAACAGAAGAAGCAAAACAAGAATCAATCTTAGATCAAGAATAAAAGTAAAACCCGTAAGTATAGAAATACTTGCGGGTATTTTTTTATAAAAAACTTAGCTGGTTCATATCCATAGTTGACAAATTTGATAGAGAAATACCTATTAGCCTGATGTACTCGCCATTAAAGGCTTCATCTAGGAGCTTTATGGCTTCAAGGTAGATGTCGTCTGCAAGGTAGATTGGCTCTTGGAGGGTTAGAGAACGGGTTTGGTTTTTGAAATTTTCATCCTTCAATTTTATAGAGATTGTCTTGGCCTGAATATCTTTTTTTACCATCTCAATTTCAATCAAGTCAGAAATTTTTCTTAAATAATCTTTCAAAACTTGGATATTATTGGTGTTTTGGCTGAAAGTCCTCTCCTTACCAATAGACTTCCTGTCCCTTGTCGGATTAACCGGCCTTTCATCAATACCCCTGATTACTCCGTATATATAGTCCCCACCCTTTCCGAATAAGCTTTCCAAAAATTCTTTATCGAGCTTTAAAAGGTCAGCCACCTTATAGATGCCAATCCTATTTAGTTTATAAGTCGCACGACGTCCTATGCCATGGACCTTGCCAACAGGTAGGTCTGGGAGAATTTTACTGACGTCTTCCTTGCCAATGTATTTAATCCCATAAGGTTTGTTCCAGTCAGAGGCAAGTTTGGCAAGAAATTTGTTGTAGGAAATCCCGATTGAAATAGGTATTTGAGTCTTGGCAAGGATTTTATTTTGGAGATTTTTCGCAAAGTCTAGAGGATCATTAAGGTCTACTTCTATGTAAGCCTCATCTATAGAAACTTGTTCATAGACTTTGGTGTAAGCTTTTACCAAGTCAAAAACCTCTATAGATTTCTCCTTATAATAGGCATGGTCGACCCTGACTAAAATTAGGTTGGGGCAGAGGTCTTTTGCTATAAAAACGGGCATAGCAGAGTGGATGCCGAATTTTCTTGCCTCGTAATTGGCAGTTGTGATTATGGATTTATTGGATAGACCTCCCACAGCCATGGGTCTTTTTTTTAGTTTTGGATTTCTTATTTCTTCGCACGATGCATAAAAGGCATCGCAGTCGATATGGAGAATGTATTTCATAAGACTACTATACTAATAATCGGGAATTTGGCTAAATTGCAAAAGAGCCTATAAAAAGTACAGTTAAGATATGAGAGTAGATAAATTTTTAAAAAATTCAAGAATTATAAAAAGAAGACAGGTTGCTAAGGAAGCCTGCGAGAATGAGCGTGTAAAAATTAATGATAAGATTGCCAAGGCTGGCAGTGAAGTTTGTAAGGGTGATATAATTGAAATCACCTTTGGCAAGTCAGTCCTAAAAGTGAGAGTGCTTGATTTAATTGAAGGCGCTAAGAAAAATACAGCAGATGAAATGTATGAGGTAATAGATGGCTAGAAATAGAAGAAGGGCGAGGAAAGACTCCTACCTTTCTAAAAGAAGAGAAAAAAATAAAAGATTTTTGCGAATGGTTCTTTCCTTGCTAGTTGTAGCGAGCCTTGGATTTTTGTATTTGAATTACTCAATGAATAAAGAGAATGCAGAAATGACTAAGGATATCACTTCAAGCGAGAAAAAATTAGAAGACGTTAAGGCTGAAATCAATAGTCTCAAAGAAGATTATGAGATGCGAAACACCGACAAATTCAAGGAAAAAGTGGCTGAGGAAAAACTTGGCATGGTTAAAAAAAGCAAAGATAATGATGAAGAAAAAGAAGAATCCTCTGTAATCAAGCCTCCAAAAAAATCTGATGGAGAAAACCAAGCAAACCCAGCTAATAACCAAAATGCTAATCCTAGTGGGGAAGAAAATCCTAGCCAAAATGAAAACAATAAGGCTAGTCAAACCAGTCTACCAAACCCAAACGATCGAGCAACTCAAAATCAGCAAGTAGAGACCAAGACCAATGAAAATGGAAGATAGGGTTTATAAGACCGTTGTCGAAAATAATTTGCTTAGCGAGGGTGATACGGTAATTGTTGGGGCAAGTGGTGGGCCTGATAGTCAATTTCTAATCCATATCCTAGATAAGTTAAAAAATAAATTAGGTATAGATATAGTTCTTGCCCACCTAAACCACCTTCACAGGAAGGAAGCTAGTAAGGATGAGGACCTCGTAAGGCAAACTGCGGAAAAACTTGGCCTAAAATTTTATTCAAGATCAAGGTCCATGGATGAGCTTGCCAAAGAACTTAAGATTTCATCAGAAGATGCAGGTAGACGCCTTCGCTACGAATTTTTCAATGATTTATCAAAAAAATTTCCAATAAGTAAGATTGCTGTCGCCCATAATAAGGACGATCAGGCAGAAACAGCCCTTATGAGGATAATAAGGGGCACAGGTCTTGATGGACTAAGGGCGATGGACTACAAGAATGGAAATATTATAAGGCCTATATTAAATATAAAAAAGAAAGAAATCTTAGCCTACCTAGACTCAAATGAAATTGCCTATGCCATAGACCATACAAATTTTGAAAACGATTATACAAGAAATAAGATAAGGCTAGATATTATTCCTATCCTAGAAGAAATAAATCCTAATGTAGTTGACGCAGTTTTTAAATTATCAGACCTTGCCAGAGATGACTTGGCTATTTTGGAAAAAAGTGTGGATAGCAAGTTTGGTGAAATGGCAAAGGTCAAGCATGGAAAAATTTATTTTGATAAAGATCATTTTGAAAAAACTGACCCAGCACTTCTAAGAAGGATCTTGAGAAAAGCTGTTGGAGTTTTGAAGGGTGAAATCAAGGATTTGTCCAAGGAAAATTTGGATGATTTTTTGAAAATAAAAAATTTAGCCACAGGTAAAAGCATAATAAAAGATGATATATCCTTAAGAATGTCTTATGAAGCCTATGTTTTAGAACTTTTAACCCCAGCGGAAAAATTCAAAACTGACCTATATTTATATGACAATGACCAGGTCCACTTTGATGGAATTTATCTGAAAACAAGTATAATTAATAGTGGAAAATATGAAAAAAATAAAAATGTTGGGTATTTTGACTATGACCTCCTCCACTTTCCTTTGAAAGTCAGGACTAGGCGTGCTGGAGACAGGTTTGTGCCTTTGGGTCATAAGAGTGAAAAAAAGCTTAAAGATTTTTTTATCGACCAAAAAATCGATAGGAAGAAGCGAGATGAGCTACCTATTATTTTGTCAGACGATAAGATTATTTGGCTCGCATCTTTAAGGATAAGTGATGAATTTAAGGTCACAGGTGGTACAAAAAAAATACTAAAAATCGAGGTTTATGATGAAAATTGACAAAGATAATCTGATTGAAAAAGTGTTAATTGATGAAGAAAGTCTTAATTTAAAGATAAAACAATTAGCAAAGACTTTAAACGAACACTACGCTGATAGGGACGAGTTAATTTTAATTTGTATCCTAAAAGGCTCAGTAATGTTTATGACAGAACTAGCAAAAAATTTAAACATTGAAACAAAAATGGAGTTTATGTCTGTTTCTTCTTATGAAAATAACACTTACTCATCAGGCAATGTAAAAATTTTAATGGACCTTGATATTGATATAAAAGATAAGGAAGTCTTGATTGTCGAAGATATAATCGATACCGGTTATACCTTAAAGAAAATCAAGGAAACACTCTTAAAAAGAGAGCCAAAAGACCTAAAGATTATAACCCTACTTGATAAGCCAGAAAGGCGTGAAGTAGATATCAAACCAGATTATACAGGTTTTAAAATACCTAATGATTATGTGGTTGGCTTTGGTCTTGATTATAACCAACTTTATAGAAACCTAGCCTACATAGGTGTAGTTAAAAGATCAGTTTACGAAGATATAGAGGAGATAAAATAGGTCTTAGGACCTATTTTATTTTGTAAGATAAGGGGGAGATAGGATGCAAGGATTTGACAAGATTATATTAATTTTATACGGAGCGATTACAGTTTTTTTCATCTATAGGATTTTTAAGCAGAACAAGGATAAAAACTTGTTGGGAGCTAATGTGACTTCTTTCAAAAGACCTATTACATCTATGGAAATGATTTTATTTTCTATTCTAGTAGTTGTTGGAGGGGTTAATCTTGTAAATGGTTATAAGACTAACGATAAAAACTCCATGATGACTGCTTGTGTGATGGTTGTATTGGCGATAGTATTTATGATTTTCACCCTATGCAAGTTATACATTTCTGAAAAGGGGATGCTAATTAATTCTGGTTTTGTAAATTTTAAAGACCTAAAAAAATGGGGATTTGACACCAATAGGGGTGAGCTTGTTATGGCCATCAAAAAGGATAAAAACACCACTCGCGAGAGTGTAAAAGTCAAAAAAGAAGATATAGAAGAGATAAACGAGCTTATAAGAAAGTATAAACTAGGGAAGTAAGCTTGAAAAAAAGCCTCTTTAACCGTATCATATAAGAGCTAAATCAAACAAAGGAAGTATATATGCTACTGGTTATAGATATTGGAAACACAAATACCGTTATTGGTATTTACGAGAAGGAAAATTTAAAGTCTAGATTTAGAGTGGCAACTGACTTGACCAGCACCAGCGATCAATTAGTTGCTACTTTATTTAATATGTTCATGATTCATGATATAAAGGTCGAAGACATTGATGACACCATAATTTCTTGTGTAGTGCCAGATGTTTTATACAACTGGCAATCAGCAAATAGGAAACTTCTAGACAAGGAAGCCAAGGTGGTCGAATACGATACCTATACAGGTATTACCATTGATTATGAAAATCCAAGCGAGGTTGGTGCTGATAGGATAGTAGATGCAGTTGCTGCCTATGAAAAATACGGTGGACCTTCAGTGGTAGTAGACATGGGAACAGCTATAACTGTTGACGTGGTTACTTCAGATGCCAGGTATCTTGGAGGAGTTATAGCCCCAGGTATAAAAATTGCCCAAGATGGACTTTTTGGCAAGACTGCAAAGCTACCAAAAATCGAATTAAAACAACCAACCACAGCCATTACAGAGTCAACTTCAGAAGCTATCAACGCCGGAATAGTAATTGGTTATATTGGTATGATAGATAAGCTTATAGAAACTATCGAAGATGAGATAGTTCAAAGGCTTGGCATTGATAGGGATGAAATAAATGTAATAGCTACAGGTGGTTTTTCAGAACTAATTTCCCAATCCAGTAAGTATATAGAAACCATAGAGCCAGATCTTATGCTTGAAGGCCTAAGGATAATCTATGAGAGAAACCTTGGTAGATAAAAAGATTATGCTTGCACCCTTGGCGGGTGTGACAGACACTGCCTTTAGGATAGTTTGCGAAAAAAATGGATGCGATAAGACTTTTACAGAAATGGTTTCTGTTAATGCCTTATCTTTCGATAACAAAGCCACAGCTGATATTATGTTTATATCAGATATGGAAAAAAATGCCAATATCCAAATTTTTGGTTCGGATGTTGATAAAATAAAGAGAGTTGTCGAAGAAAAAATAAATCCACTTACAAATATCAAAGAAATTTCTTTTAACATGGGTTGTCCGGCTCCAAAAATTTTTAATAATGGCGAAGGTTCTGCTCTTCTAAAAAATCCCCACCAGGTCTATAAGATAACCAAGGCCTTGAGGGAGGCAACCGATAAGGTGATCAATATTAAATTCCGTCTCGGCGTTGATGATGATGCTATTAATTATTTAGAAAATGGCAAGGCCATGGAAGAAGCTGGTGCAGACTACCTAATCCTTCATGCTAGGACTAGAAAAGCCATGTATTCTGGTCATGCCGACTGGCAGGCGATTAAAAATTTAAAAGAAGCTGTAAATATACCAGTAATAGCAAATGGCGATATTTTTACTCCAGAAGATTTTATAAGAGCAATGGAGATAACCGGAGCTGATGGAGCGATGATTGCAAGGGGTGCCATGGGAAATCCCTTCATATTTCGTTATATAAAGGAATATTTAGAAAAAGGCTCCTACACAAAAGTTACATTTGATGAGATAATTTCTCAAATAAAAGAGCATTATGAATTGGCCCTTAAGTTTAAGGACGAAAGGCTAGTTATAAATCAGATGCGCAAACACGTTGGTTGGTACATCAAGGGTCTTTATATGTCAAGTGACTATAGGGACAGGGTAAATAAGATACATACTAGCAAGGAAATTTTTGACCTGCTAGATGAATATAGAAAAATTTTAGGTGATTATAATGACAGAGAAGAAAGAAGTAATATTAACTAAGGAAAAATTAGAAAAATTAGAGGACGAACTAGAGTATTTAAAAACGAAAAAACGTCCTGAAATGGCAGAAAAAATCAAAATAGCAAGAAGCTTCGGTGACCTTTCAGAAAATGCTGATTACGATGAAGCAAAGAATGAACAAGGTGAAGTAGAATCAAGAATCATGAAGATAGAAGACATGATTAGAAATGCCAAGACTATCGAAGTTGATGAAAATTCTGACACTGTTGGTGTTGGCAATACTGTTTGTCTCTACGATGAAGAATTTGAAGAAGATGTAGAATATAAAATCGTAGGAACAGCTGAATCAAACCCACTTGAAGGGTATATTTCTAATGAGTCACCAGTTGGTGAAGCTATCATTGGTCATAAGATTAATGATAGGGTAGAAGTAGAAACTCCAAATGGCAAGATGTATTTTGTAATTAAGAATATTAAGTAAGGAGAAAAAATGGCTGATAACATTCAAGATTTAAATGAAATGCTTAAGATTAGAAGAGAAAAACTTCATGAACTTAAGGAAGAGGGCAAGGACCCACACCGCATAGTTAATTTTAAAAATAGGATAAGCTCAAAAGAAATCAAGGATAACTTTGAGAAGTATGAAGATCAAACTGTAAGGGTAGCTGGAAGAATCCTTGCAAAAAGAGGTCATGGTAACATGAGCTTTATGGATGTTCAAGATGACCTTGGTCAAATCCAAGTTGTTAACCGTAAAAATGTTATCGGCGATGACTTTAAATATATCAAAAAATACGATATCGGTGATATCATCGGTGTTGAAGGCAAGGTATTTAAAACTAACCAAGGTGAAATATCAATAGAAGTAGCAAAAAGCGACCTTTTAACCAAGGCTCTCCAAATGCTTCCTGAAAAATGGCACGGCCTAAAGGACCCAGACCTTAGATATAGACAAAGATATATAGACTTAATAGTAAATCCTGAAGTAAAAGAAGTTTTTGTTCAAAGATCAAGAATAATTTCAGCAATCAGAGAATTTTTGGACGGTAGGGGATTCTTAGAAGTAGAAACTCCTATCCTCAATACAATCGCAGGTGGAGCTACTGCTCGTCCATTTATTACCCACCACAACACTCTAGATATCGATATGTACCTAAGGATTGCCAACGAACTTTACCTAAAAAGGCTAATCGTAGGTGGTTTTGATAGGGTATATGAAATCGGTAGGATGTTTAGAAACGAAGGAATGGACGCAACCCACAACCCAGAATACACCGCCATGGAATTATACCAAGCCTACGGCGACTATGAAGACATGATGGAAATCACTGAAAACATGGTAGAGCACGTTGCAAAAAAAGTAAAGGGCACAACCCTTGTAGAATTTGACGGCGAGAAAATCGAGCTTAAGGCTCCATGGAAGAGAATTCCAATGATAGAAGCTGTAAAAGAATATTCTGGCGTAGACTTTAACGAAATTAAAACTGACGAAGAAGCCAAAGCCATTGCCAAGGAAAAAGGTGTGGAAGTAAAGGAAACAAGAGGCGAAATTATTGCAGAATTCTTTGATGAATTTGTTGAAGATAAGCTAATCCAACCAACCTTCATCACAGATTACCCAGTAGAAATCTCACCACTTGCCAAGAGAAAGAACGACGATAGGTCACTAACCTACAGGTTTGAAGCCTTTGTTTCTGGAGCAGAAATCGGCAACGCCTTCTCAGAATTAAACGATGCAGAAGACCAAAGAGCAAGGTTTGAAGACCAAGTTAGAAAAAGAGAAGCAGGCGATGATGAAGCCCAAATGATGGACTATGACTTTGTAAATGCCCTAGAAGTAGGTCTACCTCCAACAGGTGGACTTGGAATTGGTATCGATAGACTAATCATGATTTTAACAGGTCAACATTCAATCAGGGACGTCCTACTATTCCCAACAATGAAGCCACTTGGCCTTGAGAAAAAAGACCATGATAAGCAAAAAGTAGCAAGTCTTGACGAAGATGAAGCAGTAGACTTTTCAAAGGTAGTTGTAGAGCCAATCTATGAAGACATTGACTTTGAAACCTTCTCTAAATCAGACTTTAGGGCAGTTAAAGTTTTAGCTTGCGAAGAAGTTCCAAAATCTAAAAAACTTTTAAAATTCACCCTCAACGATGGATCAGGTAAGGAAAGAACCATCCTATCTGGAATCAAGGAATACTACAATGCAGAGGACCTAGTAGGCAAAACCCTCCTAGCAATTGTAAACCTCCCACCAAGAAAAATGATGGGCATAGACTCAGAAGGAATGATAATCTCAGCCATCCACCAAGAAGCAGGCGAAGAAAAACTAAACCTAGTTATCCTATCAAACAGGATACCTGCAGGGGCAAAAATGTATTAAAGAACACGCTAAAAAATAAAGGGGCTGTTGCATAAGTCCCAACATAGAAAAAAGAC
>NZ_JRMW01000026.1:0-47291 GCF_000758765.1 Anaerococcus lactolyticus S7-1-13 | reverse complement strand
TAATGTTAAAATGAGGAGCTCTATTACTTGAGCCTATTTTTAGGAAAATTGTGGAAAAATTTATCTTTACCTTTAAAATTTCTATATAATTAAATAGCTTGATACAAATATCCAAGAAAAAAGTGATGAGCAGAATAGTTTTAACTATTCTGCAACATCACCTTTTTGTTGGATATTTTATTATTCAAAATACTGGGCTTGGGCCTTGTAGAGTTTGGAGTAGAGGTTGTCAGATTTCATTAGGTTCTCGTGGCTATCGAAGGCTGCTGCCTTTCCTCCGTCTAGTAAGAGAATTTTGTCGGTAAACCTTGATGAGCTCATTCTGTGGGAGATGAAGATGGCGGTTTTGCCCTCAGTCATTTCGTTAAAATGCTCATAGATTTTGCTTTCTGCAAGGGGGTCTAAGGATGCTGTTGGCTCATCTAGGATTAGAAAGTCTGCGTCTTGGTAGAGGGCTCTGGCTATGGCGAGTTTTTGTTTTTGACCAAGAGAGAGGTCGGTTGCATTTTCGTAGATATCCTTATTGAGGTAGGTACCAAGACCTTTTGGGAGTTCTTTTATCTTTTGATCTAGGTCTAGCCTTCTTATAATTTCATGAGTTTTTTCTCCGCTAAAATCCTTATTTGCTATAATATTTTCCTTGATGGTAAAAGGCATGATAGCAAAGTCCTGGAAGACTCCGCTGATTTTTTTATAGAGAGATTTTTTGCTAATCTTTTTTATATTTACTCCATTATATAAGATTTCTCCGCTATCTATGTCGAAAAACCTCAAGAGAAGTTTCACAATCGTTGTCTTTCCAGCGTTATTTACACCTACAATTGAGATTTTCTCGCCCTTGTTGATCTTAAATGACAGATTGTCTATAATTTTCCTATCAGATCCTGGATAGGTGAAGGTCACATTTTTAAAGACTAGGCTTTCAAAATCACCTGCTTTCTCTAAATTTTCTTCCTTGTCAGAATCTAGGATATAAAAATCATAGAGGGGCTCGAGGTTGGCTAGACTCATAATAAAGTCAGCTAGCTCTGAAAACATGGTTTGAAAAGATTTCATAAAGTTTTCGTTCGCAGCAATTATGGCAGAAAAGGAACCAAAACTTATTTGTGGGCCGTAGGCAGCTGATAGGGTTCTCATTGCTACATAGGTGTAGGATACAAGCCTTAGGATTGATTCTAAAAAGATTTTAATAGCACCCATATTTGCTTCATAGCCAAATTTATCTTCAAAGCCATCCATCATTTGGTCTAAGTATCCTTGTGTTTTGGATTGGAGCATTTCTCCTAGGTCAAAGACTCTTATTTCCTTTTGGTAGTGGGGACTTGCCATGAGGGAGAAATAATAGGAAAATCTCCTGTTTACATTAACAATCTCTAGGTTAAACTTGCTGGTGTAGGAAGACTCTTTGCCATTTACAAGGATTATTAAAAGGGAAATCAAAATTGAAAAACCAACCAAGTAAGAGGAGAAAGATATGATTACAAGGGCAGTTCCTATCATGGTTGCCACGCTCGTTATAATATCTTTAAGGCATGATAGCAAGTTATGGATAGCTCCCATATTAATCGCAGCATTGGCCTTTTCCTTTAGAACTAGCGTATGAGGATTTTCTATGTTTTGGTAGGTTAAATCCATGGCTTTTTTTGCAAGTTCAAAGGTTAGGTAATCATTAATCCCTTGGCGCCTTACAAATTCCTCTCGGTTTAGAAGTCTTTCAAGGCTTTCTAGGAGGATTTTCCCTATAATTAACAAGACTACAATTTTTATAAATTGGTCAGCTGGCCTTGGGTCTGTGATTTGATTAATAAAAATCATTGGTACAAAGACATTGATTAAGGTTCCCGCCGCAGGGGCTAGGGCATTTAGGATAATCACCGGTATATAAAGAGGATCGTTTTTTGCGGTGATTTTTGCAAAAAGCCAGAGGGCCTTTAATTTATTTTTCATTATTTTCCTCCAAATAGTATTTTCTTTGGGATTCGTACATTTCCTTATAAAGACCATTTTCTCTCAAAAGCTCATCGTGAGTACCGTATTCGGTAATTTTTCCACCATCAAGGAGCATGATTTTGTCACAAAATCTGGTTGAAGCTAGCCTGTGGGAGATAAAGATAAGAGTCTTATCCTTGCTAATCTCATCAAGGTCCCTGTAGATTTTCTCTTCTGCGAGGGCGTCTAGGGCAGCTGTTGGTTCGTCCATGATTAATGCTCCTGAATCTTTCTTGTAAAGTGCTCTTGCGATGGCAAGTTTCTGATTTTCCCCTCCAGAGAAAAGTGTACCATCATCGTGGATATTTCTGGTCATCTGGGTGTCAATTCCTTTTGGTAATTGGTCAAGCTTATATCCTAAACCTGCTTTTTTTAGAGAGTCGATAACCCTGTCCCTGTCGATATTTTCATCGGTCGCTGCCACATTTTCTGCGATAGAAACTGCGAGGGGTTCTACATTTTGTAGGACTGTGGCAAAGGCAGCGTACCTTTCTTTTAAGTCAAGGTCATTAGCATTTGTACCGTTTATAAAAATTTCTCCTGCAGTTGGCTTATAAAGGCCAAGGATTAGGGAAACAATGGTAGATTTGCCAGCTCCATTCACACCAACAATGGCAACTTTCTCCTTTTGTCTAATAGTAAATGACAGATTTTCCAAAACATTTTTATCAGATAGGGGATAGGAAAAAGATACATTTCTAAATTCTATTGACATTGGTCCGGTAATTTTTTCTGATCCTTCTTCTGATTTTAAATCTACCCTTAGCATATCAAAGCCATCTGATACATAAAGTAGGTTTGACCTGGTTTGGGCAATATTTATCACGAGATTTGAGATAACAGAGCTGTAGATTGCCACAGAAGTGATAATTAAAGTTAGGTTTTTTAGTGTGATTTGGTCTGCCAATATTTTTCCTGTTAGGAAATAAAAGCAAAGGGCTTCGACTCCTACAAGGAGGACTGCAAGGATAGGGGATAGGTACATTTCAGGCTTGATAAAGGTCCTTGAAATCTTAACCACATTTGCCACAAGAGGTTTAAATCCCTCTATAAACTTGTCTTTGAAAGAAAATACCCTAATATCCTTGGCAAAACGAAAATCGGATGCTTCCTTGTAATAAGCTTCGGTTTTTCTTTTGACCTTGTTAAGCTCTCCCATGTGGGCATGCCTGTACTTGTCAGTATAAGTCCTAATCCCAAGTTGAATTAGAATTGAAATTATGACAAGGATAAAAATAAGGGGAGAGAGCTTTGCCATAATCACTGATATTATCACAAAGGAGATAAGATTTGCCAAAAGCTTATACATATCGTGGTAAACTCCCTCAAGGCCTGTGACATTGTTAGAAAAAGGCTCAAAACCTCTGGAAAATTCAGCCATAAAGAGAGAATTTTCCCCAAGGCCGTAGTCCATTTCCATAATAGGCCCAGAAGCTTTGATGAAGGTAGATAGCCTTGTGCCCATATAAGTCGAGTAAGTCCTACGCTCAATCTGGTTTGAAACCATGGAGCAGATGAAAATTATTAGGGCGTAGGCTAGGATTGTTAAAATCATGGTCCTAAGATCAGTATTTTTTTCTATCAGACCTACCAAGTAATACATGATAAAGGCCTCTATAATTGGTATTAGACCAGCTGTGATAGGATAAAGAATTAGGGATGATTTTATTTTTAGATTGTCTTTAAAAGGCCCATAGGCCATTTTTAGAAGGTCAAAATTTGATAATTTATCGGCTCTTAGATATGATTTTATGACTTCTTCATCATTTAGATTTTGGGCGAGGTTTTCTTTTAGGTTTTTAAGATTCTTTTCCATGATCTTCCTCCTTAATATCCTTAGAAAATTCGGTTAATTCTTCTATTACTTTTTCAAAACCGGGTTTTCTCAAGTAATAATATGTCTTCCTGCCCTCGATATAGGCACCGATAAAGCCGCATACGTGAAGTTGGCTTATGTGGTAAGAAAGGGTGGCGGGAGTTATATAAAGCTTGTCAGAAAGCTCTTTTGCGTAGTAATTTTTTTCCTTTAAGAGATCTAGGATGTCAATCCTAGTTGGGTCTCCCAGGATTTTTAGGTATTGGCTTAGGTGTTTTAGTTTATTTTCCTTTTCAATAAATTCCTTATTTGAATAAATTCCAAACTTGATAAAGGCATCATCATAATCTTCTGAAATAAATTGAATCATGGTCATATTTGGTGCAAGGATTAGACCATAGATGTTAAAAGGCTCATCTCTTTTGCTTAAAAAACTTGCTAAGCCAACTTGGTCTATTACTTCATTTACCTTTTTGTAGTCATCTTTTTTTATTTTTTTTAAATGGTCCATGAATTCGTCTTGGATTTTATAAAAATTATTTTCTAAAATCTGGCAAATTTTTTCTAAAAGAGGATAAAGCCTATCATAGATTGATTTTTTATTGGAAAAAGACCTTAAAAGTGCCATAGAAAGCTTATCTTCGTAGGGTAGACTAGCTATTAAGCTTAGAAAGTCTGATTTTAAAGCTTTTTTTGACCATTCTTTTATAGTTGTAGACTTTAATTCTGGATCATCTATGTCAACACCTATATATCTTAAAAAAGCTAGGTTGAAGACTAGGTCAAAGATCTCATAGGAAAATTCTTTAATAGAGCTAACATTGATATTTTGGAAAACACCTGCCATAAAAGGCAAATAATTCCCATCGTTTTCTGTAAATATGTAAAAAAGATTTAAAATATCCTCATTTTGGTCATGAAAAAACTCTTCTAGATAGGGAAGGGATTCCTTTTTTACACTTCTAACAAAGTCTATATAGGCCTTGTTGTTGTAAAAAGCAGTATCTATTGAGGTTAAATTCATATCCTGGGAGTAATTAAAACCTGGATAGGAATCCTCAAAAGAGAAGAAGTTTTTGTTCTTTGCAGCTAGGTAGTTTGTATAAAGGTAAACCATTAGACCAGCTTCATTTACAAGTAAGGGCTGTTCTATGAGCTTAAAATTATAGAAATTAGTTTTCATTGTGAATCCTTTCTTAGAATTATATCTAATAAATATTTTTATCTTAGATTTCTATTAACTTAATTATAAGATAAATCTCATCTAACATCAATAGTCTTATATTCGATATTAATCTAAGTATAGATTGGGAAAATTTTCCTTGACAAAAATTTGAGAAAGATTTAAAATATAAGGCATACAAGGGAGTTCTTAAAAGATCTGAGAGGAGGCCTAGCCTCGACCTTACCTGATTTGGATAATGCCAACGTAGGGATGTATATTTTTATGCATATTTTTTTGAACTTATAGGACGAGCCTTGGCTTGTTCTTTTTTTGTAAATAAGAAAAAGGAGATTTCATGAAAAAGATGATGAACTTATTTGGGGAAAGAAAATTCCAAGAAAAGAAAGGAGAAGAAAAATGAAAAAAACTTCTAATTTTGAAAATGGCCTAATTTGGTTTGGTGCGGGCGTATCTATAGCAGAAATTATTACCGGTACATATTTTGCACCCCTAGGATTTAAAAAAGGTCTTTTGGCAATGCTAATTGGTCACGCTATCGGTGCTGTTCTTTTATATATGGCAGGTCTTATCGGTGGCAAGACCGAAAAATCAGCTATGGAGACAGTAAAAATGTCCTTTGGCCAAAAGGGCGGACTATTTTTTGCACTTTTAAACGTCCTCCAACTTGTAGGATGGACTGCTATTATGATCTACGACGGGGCGATTTCAACATCCCACGTTTTCTCTACAGGCCATATAATCTGGGCACTTGTAATAGGAGCCTTGGTTTTAGTCTGGATAATGGTCGGCATTTCAAATCTTGGCAAACTAAACACAGTTTCTATGTCGCTTTTATTTATCCTTACAATCTTACTTTCCTTTAAGGTATTCCAAGGAGTAAATTTTGCTTCAAAAGAAACAGCCGATGCTATGAGCTTTGGTCTCGCCATAGAACTTGCTGTAGCCATGCCACTTTCTTGGCTACCACTAATATCCGACTACACCAGGGAGGCAGAAGACCCAAGAGGAGCAACCCTCACTTCAACTGTAATCTACACTCTAGTTTCTATGTGGATGTATGTCATTGGTATGGGCATGGCCCTACTTACAAAAGAGAGCGATATAGCAATGATTATGGTAAAATCAGGTCTAGGCTTGGCTGCGATTTTGATTATAATTTTATCAACAGTAACAACCACCTTCCTAGACGCCTATTCAGCAGGAATTTCTGCCGAATCACTTTCTAAAAAAATTAATGGTCAGAAGATAGGAATATTTGTCACCATAATTGGTACAATTGGAGCAATTTTATTCCCAATGGATGATATAACAGACTTTTTATACCTAATCGGTTCAGTATTCGCTCCAATGATAGCCATCCAAATCGCTGACTTCTTCATCCTACATAAAGATAAATCGGAAGCTGATATCTATTACAAAAACATGGTAATCTGGCTAATCGGCTTTATCGCAAACAGGGTATTTTTGAAGATGGACCTCCTTGTAGGTTCGACAATTTCTTGTATTATTGTTGTGATAATAGTAAAAGTTTTGGCAGAAAAGTTAATAAAAGATTAAAAAAATACGAGCCTGGCAAGATTTCCTTGCTGGCTCGTTTTTTAGTTTATATCCTCTATGGAAATGTCGTAGAGGTCTTCGTAGAGGTAGGACTTGTCGATTCCCTTCATGAAAACATCCCTGTTATTAATTTCATCTGTAAGGGCAGATTTTAAAAGATGTTTGATTTCAAGTGTGTTTACAACCGATCTTTCCATGGCGGACAGGTAAGCAAACTTATCGATCTTATCCCAATCGATGCATTTACCTAGGTTTTTCTTAAGGATTAAATCAAGCCAAATCCTTGTAGCCCTTCCGTTTCCTTCTCTAAAAGGATGAGCTATATTCATCTCAACATATTTGTCCACAATCTCATCAAAAGTTGTTTCTGGCATTTTTTCAATAATTGCAAGGTTTGATTCTAGGAAAAGCAAGGGTGCAAAACGAAAATTCCCCTTGGAAATATTTACAGTCCTAATTTTGCCAGCAAAGTCAAAGACGTCTTGGAAAAGATAGGCGTGGATGTCTTTTAAAGATTTAAAAGTTCCAACCTCAAAATTATTTATAAGGCCAAGATCCCAAAGTTCTTTGGCACGTTTTTTACTTAAGTATTCTTCATTTCTATTCATTTTAGCACCTAGGATTATTATACAAGATTAAGAGAAAAAATTCCCCCAAAACCAAAGTTTTGGAGGAAAATTTTTAGGCTAATTCCACCTTGTGGAAGTTTTTCTTGCCTTTTTTGATTATTATTCTGTTATCTTCAAAGATTTCTTCTGTGACTTCAAAGGCTGGGTCTGTGATTTTTTCATCGTTGATTGACACGCCACCTTGTTGGACAGTTCTTCTTGCTTCACCATTTGATTTGGTTAGGCCTACTTCTGTCATGAGGGCTAAAAGGCCCTTTGGTAGGTCAGATGCAGAAATTTGTGTTGTTGGCATGGCGCTCTCATCACCTTTGCCAGAGAAAAGTGCCTTTGCTGCATCAAGGGCAGCGTCTGCTTCTTCTTTGCCATGGACGAGTTTAACAACTTCGTAGGCTAGGATTTCTTTTGCTTTGTTTATTTCGGCTGCTTCTGTTGCTTGTCCTAATTTTCTACATTCAGCTGTTGGTAGGAAGGTTAATTGGAGGAGGAATTTCTCCACGTCCCTGTCATCTACATTTCTCATGTATTGGAACATTTCAAATGGACTTGTTTTTTCCTTATCAAGCCAAACTGCACCTTTTTGAGATTTGCCCATTTTAATTCCGTCAGCTGTTGTAAGGAGGGCAAAGGTCATGCCGTAGGCGTCGCCTTGTTCATGTTTTTTGATTAAATCAACACCACCGATGATGTTTGACCATTGGTCAGACCCACCCATTTCAAGGGTTACGCCATTTTCCCTGTACATTTTCAAAAAGTCGTAAGATTGGAGAAGCATATAAGAAAATTCGAAAAATGTTAGACCACCAGCTGCCATCCTGTTTTTGTAGGCATCTTTTTTGATCATTTCATTTACCAAAAATTCGCTTCCAACATCTCTTAAAAATCCAACAAAGTTAAGGTCAAGTAGCCAATCTTTGTTGTTTAGCATTTCTGCTCCGCCCTCATCAGAGAAGTCTAAAAATCTTTGGAATTGCTTGTAGAAGCACTCAGCGTTGTGGTTGATTCTTTCAACTGTCATAACTTGGCGCATGTCAGACCTGCCTGATGGGTCACCGATTAGGGTTGTACCACCACCGAGAAGGGCAACTGGTCTGTGACCGTAGTTTTGCATACGCATCATAACCATGATCTGGATAAGGTGGCCAACAGTTAGGGAATCTGCAGTAGCATCAAAACCACAGTAGAATTTTACAGACTCTGTGGCAAGTTTTTTCTTTAATTCTTCTTCGTTTGTAGCTTGCTCGTAGTAGCCACGATCTACAAGCTCATCAAAAACATTATCGTATTCTTTTTCGTAAGTAAATTTCATAAATCTTCCTTTCTTTTCTTTTGTGTGTCATATGGAATTCAAGCGAGAAATCCCATAAAAACAGGACTTCTAATTCAAAATAGGCACAAAAAAAGAGCATAAAAGCGCAAAGACTTGCGGTACCAGCTTTTTTTATACTCATTGCCAAGTACAGACAACTTGGCTTGCCTTAAACAAAATGAAAGTGTAATTTCAAAAAAGCCATTCCAGGCCCTTCCTACTTGAATTCATTGTAAGTTTTATTCTTATAGACTATTTAACACTATAGGCGAACTTTTGTCAAATAAATCTCACTTTATTGAGGTATTTAATTATTGAAACCTCGCAAGAGGGGGTATATTTATAATAAGAAAACGATTGATAATAATAGAAAGGAGCAATCATGAAAAAGAAATTTTTGGCAGGAGCCCTTGCCCTTATATTTTTAATTCCAAATGCAAGTGCCTTTGCCGACGAAAAGGATGTGGCAGGTTCGGATGATTTTAAGGGAGATTATACCTATGAAGATGGCATGTATTTACCAGCCCTATATCATTTTGGTGTAACAAAGGGTAGGCAGGTCCATCCTTATGGAGCTAGCAAGGTAGGAAAGATATCTCAAAAAGAGAAAAAAGCAGTCCTTCAAAGACCTAAGGTTAAGAAATTGATAAAGCTATACAACAAATATTACCAAAATCTTATTGTCTGGTATAAGTTTGGCGATAAAAACATGGCTAGGTGGAAGGAAGTTAAGACCATGACCGACCCTGTTTTTGGAAAGTTTACCAAGGCTAGTTGGGTAGATCATTACGAAAAATGGGCAATCACTCTCCAAAATGCGCGTGATTATTTTAATTCTTTGGGCCTTGCTGATAGTGACTTCACAAATGAAAAGACCTTGAAAATGATCTATAAGCCTGAATTAAGCTTTGAGAAAATTGAGTCTTGCGGGGCAGAAGATACAATTGTTTTTAACCAAGGAATTTCAAGTGCTAAACTAGATGCCCAATCTAGGGAACTTACTGATGCAAATGGCGGAAAGTTAGTAAAGAAACTTGTGGAAAATCTTGATGGATATGAGCTTGGAGAACCAACAGAAGTCTTGGGCAAGTCGAAATCAGGTGCCTATGATCAGAGACTTTTTGTGGAAATTTATTTAACTAGGGATGACTCACAAATCCTCTTTCAGATGGCAGGCAAGGATGAAGAAACCTGGAGCGATTATTCCTTGAAAGATAAAAAAATCTCTAATTTCTATGGCCAAGAAATGCTACTTTCTTCCTATAAAGAGGGAGGTTTATATAGGGCTGAGTTTAAAGATTTGGATAATGAATATTTGGTAGAATCCTCTGGTATTTCTGAAGACGAATTTTTGGTAATATTAAGGTCCTTTATAGCCAATATTAGAAATGTCTCAGCTTTATCATCCATGAAATTAGAATTCTAGGAAAATCTAGGATTACTGTCATAAATATAAAAAAATCTGGATTTTAATAAAAAGTTACCGTTTATAAAACTTTGAAATTTAAATGATACAACCTGTATTTAAAAAAATGTCGGGAAAAATCTAGGAAAATTATTTGACAAAGAATAAAAGCCGGGTTACAATGTAATCAATCAAATCATTAGTTAGCAAAAGTGTTGAAGAGAAGAGTAACTTTCTTAAGGCTTACAGCGAATCCCGTAGAGTGTGAGGGGAGAAGTTAAGAGATTGTGAAAAGAACCTCAGAGCTTATAGGTCGATACAAGGAGACTTATACGGGCACTCCCGTTACAGAGTTAGAGTATGTTAGTACTTGAAGAGGTCTATTTTGTGAGAAATAGATGAATATGGGTGGTATCACGAGTCTTCGTCCCTTTTTGGGACGGAGGCTTTTTTTATTATCAAAAAAGCGGCACAAATGACTAATTTTGATAAAAAAATTAGGAGTAAAATATGATAAAGAATGAATATGAAGTTTTAAAAGAAGCAAAGAAGGTAGTTTTGGCCTATTCTGGAGGTCTTGATACATCTGTGATTGTAACTTGGCTTATGGAAAATGGGGCCAAAGAAGTCATTTGTGTGTCAGTTGATTTAGGCCAGGTAAAAGACCCTAAGGCCATGGAAGAAAAGGCCATAAAATCAGGTGCAAAGAAGTTTTATAATATCAATGTAGAAGATGAATTTGTTGAAGAGTACGGTTTTAAATCGCTAATGGCAGGGGCCAAATATGAAAATGTCTATCTTCTAGGCACAGCCATAGCTCGTCCTCTGATTTCAAAAGTCTTAGTCGATGTAGCCAAAAAAGAGGGGGCAGACCTTATTGTCCACGGTTGCACCGGTAAGGGCAACGACCAAATCCGTTTCGAGCTTTCAATCATGGCTATAGCTCCAGATATGAAAGTTATCGCTCCATGGAGGTTCTGGGATATCAAAGGACGTAGCGAAGAAGAAGCTTATGCCAAGGACCATGGTATAAACTTAAATTTCACTAAAGATGAAGATTATTCTATGGATGAAAATATCTGGCACTTATCCCACGAAGGACTTGACCTAGAAGACCCAGAAAACACTGCAAATTTGGAAAAAATCCTACATTGGGTAACCCCACCAGAAAAAGCTCCTGATAAGGCAGAAATTGTTGAAATAGAATTTTTTAAGGGCAAACCAATCGGGCTTAATGGAGAAAAACTCAAAGGTTCTGACCTGGTTAAAAAATTAAACGACCTTGCCGGTAAGCACGGAATAGGCATTGATGATATAGTTGAGTCTAGGATGGTCGGTATGAAATCTAGGGGAGTTTATGAAAATCCAGCTGCAAGTGTGCTTTATTTTGCCCACGAAAAGCTAGAAACAGTCACCCTTCATCCGGACAGCCTCCAATATAAGCAAAAAATAGCCCTTGATTATGCTAAACTCGTTTATGCTGGCAAGTGGATGACACCTCTTAAAGAAGCCATGGATGCCTTTATAGAAAAAACTCAGGAAAATGTGACTGGCAAGGTTAAGGTCAAACTCTACAAGGGGGCTATGCAACCAGCTGGTATATTTGGGGCAAACTCTCTTTACCTAGAAGAATATGCAACCTTCGAAGAAGATGATGTTTATAACCAATCAGATGCAACTGGTTTTATAAATTTATTTGGTCTATCAACAAAAATTTATGCAAAGGCCATGAAAGAAGGAGAAAAGAAGTAAATGAAACTTTGGAATGGAATGCTTGATGGATCTTTGGATAAGGATGCCGAAATTTTTAACTCATCAATAAAAATAGATAAGAGATTGGTTTTTGATGATATTACTGGATCAATTGCCCATGTGAAAATGCTTGGAAAACAAGGAATTATCGGGGAAGATGAGGCGAATAAAATTATCAAAGGCCTTAATAAAATAGAAGAAAAGTTGAAGGCAAAGACTCTTGAAATCGATCTAGGATGTGAAGACATCCACACCTTTGTAGAAGGAGCTTTAATTGATGAGATAGGGGAAGTCGGCAAAAAAATGCACACAGCAAGGTCTAGAAATGACCAAGTCACAACCGATTTAAAACTTTATATAAAAAGGGAAGGCTTGGAAATCATAAAATATTTGAAAGACTATGGCAAAATCTTAACCGACCTTGCCAAAAATCACACAGAAACCCTCATGCCAGGCTACACCCACCTCCAAGCTGCACAGCCGGTAAGCTTTGCCCACCATCTTATGGCCTACGCCTTCATGAATTTGAGAGACATATCTAGAATGGAAGATTATATCAAAAGGTTAAATGAACTTCCACTAGGAGCCTGCGCCCTAGCTGGCACAACCTATGATATAGATAGGAATTTTGTGGCAAGTAAGCTTGGTTTTGACACAGTTATGGGAAATTCTATGGATGCAGTAAGCGATAGGGACTATGTAATGGAGCTAGCTTCGGTTTTATCAATAATAGCCGTCCACCTTTCTGGGTTGTCAGAAGAACTTATAATTTGGTCTTCACCAGCCTATAAATTTATAGAAGTCGATGATAAATTTGCCACTGGCTCATCAATCATGCCCCAAAAGAAAAATCCAGATATGGCAGAGTTAGTAAGGGGAAAATCAGCAAGGCTTATTGGAAATATGAATCAATCTTTTGTAATGATGAAGGCTCTGCCACTTTCCTATGCTAAGGATATGCAGGAAGATAAGGAATTTATCTTCGACTCCATCGACACCATAAAAATTTCCCTAAAAATAATGGCAGGGCAAATCCAAAGTCTTAGTGTAAATAAAGAAAAAATGCTAGAGGCATGCAAGGTTGGGTTTTTGAACGCGACTGATGTGGCAGATTATCTAGTAAAAAAGCAAGTCGCCTTTAGGGATGCTCATCACATAGCAGCAAGGCTTGTAAAAATTGTGATTGAAAAAGACTTGACCTTGGAAGAATTAGATCTTGAAACCTATAAGAAAGAATCAAAGCTTTTTGAAAATGACATCTACCAAGCCATTGACCTTAAGACTTGTATTAAAAATCGAAAATCCCAAGGTGGGCCAGCTCCCGAAGAAGTCCTAAGGCAAATTGCCTATGTAGAAGGAAAAATTTCTTAATTTGCTTAAGGAAGTATTGAAATTTCCTAAAGAAAATTATCTAAAATTGAAAATACAAAGAATTAATAAGTTCATTTGCTTAAAATTATAGTAAAAAAATGCTGGTGCATGAAATTACATGCACCAGACATTTTTGTAGACTATAAATAACTATGGGGAATTATGCTTCTAATAATTTTCCTGCAATAGGACCTGAATCAAGGGTGTAGATTTTTTCTACATCTATGATTACGGCTGCAGCCTTTGGCATAACGCCAGCCTTTTCCTTGGCTAGGTTCATATGCTCTTCGTCAGTATAAGATTTGGCTGTACCCACAATCCTAAAGCCCTTGTTGTCTTCTCTTTTTACAAAGGCGATAGCAACCTTGCCATTAGTTTTAATGTTGGCATGGTGCTTGCCATCGGTATTTTCGCAATAGATGAGATGTTCGTCATCGAGAACTCTCATAGTTCTTTTTGGTCCTATATTAGGATTGCCATTTTCATCGACAGTTGCCATATAAGCAAGCTGTTCAGCAATTAAATCTTTTATTTCTTGGGTTAATTTCATATTTTCACCTCGTTATATATTTTTTACTTTTATAGTATAGCACATTTTTCAAAAATAATCAATAATGATTATCATTATTTATGAGTCGTTGAACTTTTATTAATTTTATTCATATAAATCATCTTTTACTAGTGTGCATTATCAAATAAAAAGTCTTACCAATTAAATGGAATAAATACCCAAGATAGGAATTTTTGGTACGGGGATAATAAATTTGTCTTATCAAGTGCTGATGAAACCTATATTGGAACGACAAAATAAAATTAATATCAAACTTAGCCCGGCCCTGTGCTGGGCATTTTGTTTTTTGTGGTAAATTTCGATTTTTGAGAGCCTTTGAAGTATGATAAGATAAGAAATATTTATAGGAGAAACTAAATGACAGATAGAAAACCTTATTATATTACAACACCAATATATTATCCAAATTCAAATTTACATATAGGAAATACCTATACTTCAATAATTGCAGACGTTTTAAAAAGATATAAGACCCTTTTAGGTTACGACGCCTACCTTGTAACAGGTACTGACGAGCATGGTCAAAAGATTATGGAATCTGCTCATGCTCATGGCAAGGAGCCTCAAGAATTTGTAGATAAAATCGCAGCTGAGACCATCAAATTATGGGAAAAGCTTGATATTAACTACGATACCTTTATAAGATCAACAGGTAAACAACACGAAAAAGACGTAGTAGATATTTTCAACAAACTTTATGAGCAAGGCGATATTTATAAGGGAGAATACAAGGGATATTACTGCACACCTTGTGAAACTTTTTGGACTGAAAGCCAGTTAGAAGACGGCAAGTGCCCTGATTGTGGCAGGGACGTTAATTACCAAGAAGAGGAAACTTATTTCTTTAGATTATCCAAATATGCAGATAAACTCAAAGAATTATTCAAAGACCACCCAGAATTTCTTGAGCCTGCCTTTAGGCAAAAGGAAATGCTTAATAACTTTATAAACAAGGGACTTGAAGACCTTTCTGTAACCAGGACTTCCTTTGACTGGGGAGTTGACGTGCCATTTGATAATAAACACGTGGTTTATGTGTGGATTGACGCCCTTTCTTGCTACCTTTCAGCTATTGGCTATGGGGATGATAAGGAGAAATTTGAAAGATATTGGCCAGCTTCCGTTCATTTAATCGGTAAGGACATAGTGAGATTTCATACTATAATTTGGCCAGCCCTATTGATGGCCCTTGACCTTCCACTTCCAGAAAAAGTTTTTGCTCACGGTTGGATTTTGTTTGAAAACGACAAGATGAGTAAGTCAAAGGGTAATATTATGTATCCAGAGCCACTTGTAGAACTTTACGGCAACGACGCCCTTAAATATTTTATGCTTAGGGAATTTAACTTTGGTTCTGATGGGGACTTTTCTTCAAAGAAATTTATGGATAGGTATAACTCTGATCTTGTAAATGACCTTGGTAACCTTGTTTCAAGAACAACATCAATGATTTCAAAATACAACGGTGGAGTCATTGAAAAAGGCACTGAAGAAGGCGAATTTGACGATGAACTAATCGCTCTTGCTAAAGAAACCTACACAAGATTTACAGACTTAATGGATTCTTTTAAATTCAACGAAGCCTTAGAAACAATTTGGAAATTAATCCGTCGTGCTAATAAGTATGTAGATGAAACTGAGCCATGGATTTTAGGTCGTGATGAGGCAAATCTTCCAAGATTAAACAGGGTTTTATACAACCTTGCAGAGACTTTGAGGATTGTTGCTCAATTAATAGAGCCAACCATGAAGGATACTACAAAATTAATCTTAGAAAAACTCGGCACAGACAACAAGGGCTTTGAATCTGCCAAGGAATTTGGTCTTCTAGAAGAAGGTGCCAAAGTTTCTAAGGGCAAAAACCTCTTTGATAGGCTAGATGTAGAGGAAGAATTAGTAAAACTTCATGAAAAAAATAATGCCCTAATCCACGAAAGACTTGCTGATAAAAAAGAAGAAGAACCAGCAGTAGAAGAGGAAGTAAAACCAGAAATTACCTACGAAGACTTCACAAAACTAGACCTAGTTGTAGGAAAAATTATCGAAGCCAATGACCATCCAAATGCTGATAAGCTTTTAGTTTTCAAGGTTGATATCGGATCTGAAGTAAGAACAATTGTATCAGGCATCAAAAAATGGTACAAGGCAGAAGATTTAGTCGGCAAAAATGTAATTGTGGTTAAAAATCTCGCTCCAAGAAAGATGAGAGGCATCGAATCCCAAGGCATGCTTCTTGCAGCAGATTTTGGGGAAGACTTGACCATGCTTTCAACTCTTGCTGACATCAAGCCAGGAAGCAAGGTTTCTTAATGAATTTAATTGATTCACACGCCCATTTAACAAGCGAAGAATTTAATGAAGACAGGCTCTTTATCCTAAGAGACCTGTCTAATTTCTCTATAGAAGCTGTGGTTAATCCTGGGACAAATCTGGAAAATTCGAGGGAAAATATAAGACTTGCCAAGGAATTTCCAAATTTTTATGCTCAAGTAGGCATCCACCCTTCAGATGTGGAGGAAATGGGAGAAGGTGACCTAGCAGAAATTGAAAACCTCGCTAAAGACGCTGTTGCCATAGGTGAAATTGGCCTTGATTATTATTGGACAACAGAGACCAAGGGCCTCCAGAAAAAAGTTTTTATAGCCCAACTAGATATGGCAAGGAGGCTAGAAAAGCCAGTTGTAATTCATAACAGGGAAGCGACAGAGGATATTATGGAGATTTTGGCAAATTATAAGGACCTCAAAGTGCAAATCCATTGCTTTTCGACAGATGAAGAAACTCTAAAGACCTTTATGGATTGGGGTTTTTACATTTCAATCGGTGGAGTTGTGACCTATAACACTGGCCTAAATGAAAAGCAGGCAGCGGCTCTTGTTCCCATAGAAAGATTGATGCTAGAAACAGATAGTCCCTACCTTACTCCTGAGCCTTATAGGGGCCTTAGAAATGATCCTAGAAAAATTATAGAAGTGGCAAGAAAAATTGCGGAAATAAGGGGAATGAAATTGTCAAAAGTTGCTAAGTGGACAAGCAAAAATGCCAGGGAGTTTTTTGACCTATGATTAAAGAGACAATAGTAGTTGAAGGAAAAGATGATATAGCCAATGTCAAAAGGGCAGTAGATTGCGAAATGATTGCCACAAATGGCCTAGCCTTTGGAGATAACCTTATAAAAAGGCTTGAAGAAATAAATGCTAGGTGTGGAATAATAATCCTTACTGACCCAGACTATGCAGGAAAAAGAATCAGGGCAAGGCTTGCTCGTCACATCCCGACTGCCAAACACGCCTACATTGACAGGAAAAAAGCCATCAAAAAGGGCGACCTGGGCGTTGAAAATGCAGAACCAGAGGTAATTATAGATGCCCTAAAAAGGGCAAAGGCAGAAGAAACTACTCGCAGGGAAGAATTTACCATGGCAGATCTTGTGAAAAATGGCCTATCAATCGGCGATGGCTCTCGAGAAAAAAGGGCTAAACTTGGCGAATTACTAGGGATTGGCTATTATAATTCCAAGGGGCTTTTGGCTAAACTTAATTCATTTGGGGTAAGTCGAGAAGAATTTGAAAGGGCGGTATCTAGCTTATGAGAAAATTATATTCACCAAAGGTTGTAAAGGACATAATCGACCTCTACGGCTTTAGGTTTTCCAAATCTTTGGGCCAAAACTTTTTGATTGACAAAAATTTTGTTGATAAAATCGTAGAAGGCGCTGATATAGCCGGCAAAAACGTGATTGAAGTAGGTCCAGGCATTGGAACAATTTCTTATGAAATGGCAAAGACTTGTAAAAAGCTCGTCCTAATTGAAATTGATTCAAGTCTTATTCCGATTTTGGAAGAAAATATGTCCGACTTTGATAATGTCACAATCATCCACCAAGACATTTTAAAAACTGACCTAAAAAAGATTCAAGATGAATATTTTGGAGGGGAGGCTTTTGACTTTGTATCAAACCTTCCATATTATATAACAACACCAATTATCGAAAAAATCTTTGAAGAAGACCTCAATTGCCATTCTATGACCATCATGGTCCAAAAGGAAGTGGCAGATAGGATGCTGGCTACAGAAAAAGACAAGGACTATTCATCTTTGTCTGTCTTTGTAAAATATTATTCTGAAGCGAAGCTTCTCACCAAGGTACCAAAATCAGTCTTCATGCCTCAGCCAAAGATAGATTCGTCTGTTTTAAGGCTTGATTTGAGGATTTATGATGAAAAAGTAAATAAGGAAAGGCTTTTTGCCCTAGTTAAGGCGGGCTTCTTAAAAAGACGCAAGACCATCCTAAATTCCCTATCGGCTGTAGCTGAAAAAGATGACCTCAAAAAAGTTTTTGAGATTTTAAATTTAAAGGAAAATCTTAGGGCGGAAAATCTTTCCCTAGATGATTATATAAAAATTGCCGATGAGCTAGAAAATTGTTAGGCTAGAAGGATCGTAGAGCGTTTGATCTATGATCTCTTCTATGCTTTTTTCTTTGATAATAATTTTATCAAGGCTAGCAAATAGTCCCTTTCTGTCATCAAAGTCAGCCAAATAAATATTATCATCTGGACTTGATAGCACCCAGGCATTTGGGTGGTCATCATCGCCCAGATTATTTATAGAATAAGGGACATTATCAAAAATAAATTCAATCTCATGGCCTATTTCTAGTAGATTTTTAAGGTGCTTATAGGAAAAATTTTGATTTTTCATGACTCCTCCTTGTTTATAAGTCAAATTTTGGGGTATACTTCTAATTGAGACTTGGGTCTTACTTTTATTTTATACTAATTTTATTTTTTGGGTATATATAAAATAGAGAAATAGAAAGAGGGTTATTATGCACGATATTACAATTTACACATCAAACACTTGCGTATTTTGCAAGGCAGCTAAGCAATATTTCAAGGAAAATAATATTGAATACAAGGAAAGAAATATTGACGAAGACAAGGAAGCTGTCAACTACCTAATCGAAAAAGGTTATAGGGGAGTGCCTGTAATTAACATCGACGGCGAAGATATTGTTGGTTTTGACAAAAAAGTTATAGAAGAAAAATTGAAATAAAGTAGACCTGCTATGCTAGCAGGTCTTTTAGGTTGGAAATTTTTATTATCTGTATTTGATCTTGGAATTTACAGTTTCTATGTCCTTGCCAAGGCAGTATTTGATGTAAGGAACGAGATAGTCCTTGTCGATTGCCTTTGGTCCAAAGATGAGCCTTTGGTACCTTAGTTCATAGTCTGTAAGATAGGTGCCCAAGAATGGGAGTGGGAAATTTGGGTTGTGGTATTTTATTTCCTTGAAATGATCGCGAGATTCGTCTTCATCAAGGTCAACAACTATCCTGTACTCTCCTTCATAGGCATAGGAATCTTTTTTGAAATAGTATGAAATCTTATCGAGTTTTAAGAAAATTTCGTTGTTGAAACTCCTCAAGAGTTGGCTTTTATTTGTTGAATCCTTATTTAAGATTTCAGAAATTTTCTCTAAGTAGGCCTTGTAATCCACCTTTAGCTTCTTAAGAAGACCATTTATTTCATCAGATTTTTGGTTATAGTTAATGGCCTTGTCACCTATATAAAAGACCTTGACCAATTTGATTTTTTTATCATTTATAATCGATTTTATAAATTCTTTTGAAAACTCAAGAAAAACTCCCTTGGTATCATCTGCATATTGTTTCCACATAGGGAGGCTGTCAGCCATATTGGATGCAGATAGGAGGTAGATTTTGTTGTTTCCGTAGTTGTTTAGGTTGATATAATCTTCGTTGCCATCATTTAAATATTCAAAGACTGCCTTGCCCTCCATAGGATCGTTCATCATCCTTGCATTGGTAAGTCTTAGCTTGTTTCTATAGATTTGATCTATTTCTTCAATATCACCGTCAATAAGGTAGCCTAGGATATCGAGCGAAGTGTAGTGGCCAATTGAAATCCTATTTTCAGCATCCTTAAGCTTTTCGTAGTCAGAAGGTTTTACTGTCAAAAGTTCTACAATCCTGTCTATATCATAAGAAATAGCCTCCTCGTATCGTCTCAAATTATCTTCATCTTGAGGCAAAATCCTATAAAAATTATTAAGTTTTTCAAAAATATTTAGGCTATCTCTAAATTCATATTCTAAAGAAGTCAGGTAGGTCTTATAAAAATTTTTGCTTTTTGCTTCTATGTTAAAATCAAGATTGCCAAGAGCTTCAAGGGCCTGAGCTATGAACTCGTATATGATATTTAGGTCTGGATATTTTTTTAATTTTTTATTTATAAGGGCAAAAATTTCAAAAATTTTATCGGTCATTTTAAAATCATTTAGGACATTAGCAATTTTTAGGAAAGAAAGGTTGAAACCATCAAATTCCCTAAGAAGAGAATCCTTGATTATGGTGTGGTAGCCCATATTTTTGTTTTCAAAATAGTCGCTGTCTTTTAAGATTAGGTCGTTTAAGTCTGTTAGGACTTTTCTGGTATCTTCTTTCCCCAAAGCCTTTAACATATTTAAGTAGTAGGTAGGACTTGAAAAGACAGTGATATAGGTCATTAATTTTTTTCTTTCTCCATCATCAACTGAGATAAGTCCAGAACTTTCCTTAAAATCATCCTTTAACAAGTTATAGGCCTTGTATTTAAGGTTGGCTATATTTTTTGTATCTTCAAAACTTTCCTCTTCCTTATATAATTTGACATCGCCAAGCCTGAGCTTGTCGGTAATATTATCACCTTTTAGGTAGGATACACGAAACTTGGTTTTAAATTTATAGTCAATATCCTTGCTCATTTTTAAAAACAGGTTATCCTTGTATTTTATCTTTAGCTTACTAAGCTTAGCCTTATCCTCATAGAAGGTATAGGATATTCCATTTTCTAATGATTTCTCCCTTATAGTTAGGTCGGATTGACCGATAAAAGAAATAAATTCATTGATTTTAAAAATAGAAATCCCATCTAAGTCTTTAAAAAATCTAGATTTTAATTGGGTTTCTCCTAGGATTTTTCTTAGGAAGCCTTCGTCATAGGAGTAAGCCTTGGCATATATAGCTTCCTTACTTATTTTATTTTCCTTGATATATTCCGAATCGTCTTTAAAAAGGTCGACTAGGATTTTGTTTATATTTTCCATCTTAGCTCCGTTCTACTATTACTATACAACAAAATAAAAAAATAATAAAAAAGCCCGACTGGGCTTAGTAAATATCTATTGATTGGACGGTACCATTATGGGCATTTAGTCTGATGGTGTGTCCGTCACTTGTTTTTAGGTAGTAGATTTTGATTGTGGCTTGCTTGTTGTTCTTGTCTTCTATGAGCTCTTTGGGGAAGGTTTGTTTAATATCGTAGATAGAATCTTCTAGCTTAATCCCCATAATCTCAAAGTCTCTATTGTTATTTATGACAGAAGCGGAAAGCTCTTTTATTTGAGCATTCTCGATTTTTTCTTTGTCTTCACTAAGGTCATAGATGGCTTCTAGGAGATAAAATTCCCTGTAGACTTCGTTGTTGACTCCATCTGTAAACCAGGTTGGTTTAGGATCATAAGAATCTCCAACCCTTGAGATGGTCGCAACGAGGTGGTTATCTTTTTCTTTCAAAGCATAAGTAAAACCGTGTTTGGTAAAATCAGAAAGTCTAAGAGGAAATTTATAAAGCTCTCCTTCTATAATGAAGGACGCATCTCTCTTAAATTTTGTGGAATAGCCCTTATCTGGTGCTGTGGTTTCATAGGGATTTTTTGTTGGTTCCAAGGCTTTTTCTGTTGTAAGAAGGATTGGATAGGCAAGGGCCATGATTAAATTTAAGATGCCTATAAGGAGGATGCCATTTCTAAAATTTTTATTCACCCCATCTATGATGGCAAGGATGGCGCCTAGGGTGCCAAGGATGGCACAGAGAATGCAGGCTAATTTAAGGGGCCTGTCAAAACCAAAAAAATTTATATATGAATACCTAAAGATGAAAGAAAGGGTAAGGACGCTAAGACCGATTAGCAAGGTTCCTATATAAAATTTTTTCTTATCAATATATCTCATTTATTTTTCCTCTTGACTTATGAAATCTTCACTATATTTTACACTTACCTTAAAAAAAGTACAAATACGTGATATAATTATAATAGGTAAGTGGGTCTATTAAAGATGCTACTTAAATTTGTGCTTAATGAACTTAAGGGGGACATATGTTCGATTTTAAAAAAGCAAAAGAAAGAGTTGATGAGGTAATAAATCCTACCCATTTAATTTATTCGGAGGTGTTTTCTGATTCATCTAATAACAATGTGTACATAAAACCAGAAAACCTTCAAAAAACTGGTTCTTTTAAGTTAAGGGGAGCCTACAATAAATTATCAAAACTTGATAAAGAGTCGGCTGATAAAGGTATTATCACAGCATCTGCTGGCAACCATGCCCAGGGTGTAGCTTTTTCTGCTCAAAAACTAGGCATGAAGGCAGTAATCTGTATGCCAGAGCATACTCCGATGATTAAGGTGGATGGCACTTTGAAATACGGCGCAGAAGTCGTTTTACATGGGGCAAGCTTTGACGAATGTAAAGACCACGCTCTAAAACTTGCCGAAGAAAAAGGCTATACCTTTATTCCTCCCTTTGATGACCTAGATGTTATCGAAGGCCAGGGCACAATCGGCCTTGAAATTGTAGAAGAGCTTAAGTATGTGGATTATGTTTTAGTGCCAGTTGGTGGTGGTGGCCTTATTTCTGGTGTGGCCAAATGTTTGAAACAAATTTCACCATTAATCAAGGTAATAGGTGTTGAGCCATATTCTGCAAGGAGCATGAAAGAAGCAGTTAAACAAGGCCACATTGTAACCCTTGATGGGGTTGACACTATCGCTGACGGAACAGCTGTTGCCACAGTTGGCAAGCTAAATTATGAAATCTGCAAGGATAATGTTGACGACTGGATAACAGTAACTGATGAAGAAATCCTTATGGCCTTTATAAAATTAATTGAAAAACATAAATTAATTGCAGAGCCATCTGGTATCCTACCATTAGCAGCTCTTGATAAGCTAAATTTCTTTAATAAAAACGTGGTTTGCCTAGTTTCTGGTGGAAATATCGACATGTCATTCATTTCTCAACTAATTGATAGGGGACTTTATGAAACAGGACGTATCACAAGGATTGAAGTTGAGCTTCCAAATATACCAGGCAAACTCCAAGCACTCTTAACAGAAATTGCCGAAACTAAGGCCAATGTAATTTCAATCGAACACGATGGTTTCAAGGCTGCGAGCAGGTTTAAAAACATAAACGTTGAGCTAACTTTAGAGACCAATGGCAAGGATCATGCAAATAAAATTAGAGAAGTAATAGCCAAGAAGGGATATATAATACATTGATAAAACTAAGCGACTTAGTTAGGAAAATAAAATATTTAGACATTAAGCACGGAGCAGAGTTTAAGATTAGGGCAGTGACTAATAATTCTCAAAAAGTAGAAGATGGATTTATTTTTGTGGCAGTCAAAGGGTCTATTTTTGATGGCCACAAGTATATTGATGAGGCAATAAAAAAGGGTGCCAAGGCAATTGTTCACACAGAGGAAGTGGAATATAAAGAAGGCATTACCTATTTTAAAGTTGCCGATCCTAGGGAGACTTTGGCAGAAATTTCAAACCTAATCACAGGCTTTCCATCAGAGAAATTATCGGTAATCGGTGTTACTGGCACAAATGGCAAGACCACTACATCAAAACTCATTGCCTATTTGATAGAAAAAGTTTTTGGCCATTGTGCTAATATCGGCACTGACGGAGCAAATGTGGGTGGAGAGATAATTGAAACTTCAAACACAACTCCAGATATAACTGAAATTAATCGAATCTTAGAAAAATGTGCTGAAAAGGGGATTAAATATGTAACCCTCGAGGCTTCAAGCCATGGTCTAGTCCAAAAAAGACTTGCTGGAGTTCATTTTAAGGTGGGGATTTTTAACAACCTTTCAACCGAACACCTTGACTACCACAAGACTATGGAAGAGTATTTCAAGGCAAAGATGATTCTTTTTGAGAATTCAGAGCTTACAATTGCAAATGTTGATGATCCTTGGGGCAAGAAGGCCGTTTCACTTTATGAAAACACCATAACCTTTGGAAAGGACGAAAAAGCCAACATCAGGGCAAGAGATGTGAGGAAAACTGATAAGGGTATAGGTTTTAAAGTTGACGGAGTAGACTTTTTTATAAGGTCAATTGCAGACTTTGAATTAAATAATTATCTGGCAGCAATCTCCACCCTAAAGAGCTTAGGAGCAAGTTTGACTGAGCTAAGCGAAGTAATAACAGATTTTCCAGGAGTTGGGTCAAGGTTTGAATATATAGAAAATGACAAGGGCCTAAATATAATCGTAGACTTTGCCCACACACCAAGAGCCTTTGAGGAAATTTTCAAATCCCTACCAAGGGATAAGAAAAAAATTGCAGTTTTCGGTATCCAGGGTGACAGGAATCCTGAGTTTAGAAACTTAATCGGAAAGACTATTTCAGATTACGGAATTTATGCAATAGTAACTACAGATGATCCAAAATTTGATAGCTACGAAAATATTTCAAAGGATATAGTAACTGGCATGGAAGAAAATTATGGGGCCTACACCCTAATTAAAGATAGGAAAGAGGCCATCGAAGCAGGACTTAGGATGGCAAAGCCAGGTAATTATGTGCTTTTCATGGGCAAGGGCGAGGAAAATTTCATAAAATTACATGGCAATGAAAAAACTCCTTGGAATGAAAAAGCGACTATTAGAGAGATTTTGGAAAAAATATGAAAACTGTGTTGATAGGTGGGGGTGTGGCAGGACTATTTTTTGCCAATCTCTACGATGGCGACCTGATTATTGTTGAAAAAAATGAAGTTGCCGGAAGGAAACTCCTTGCTACAGGCAATGGAAGGTGCAATTTTACAAATTTGAACCTATCGCTAGATAAGTTTCATTCTGCTGGCAAAGATTTTTATAAGGTGACCCTTAAAAAATATGACAATTTTGATTTGATAAATTTTTTAAATGACCTTGGGATTTTGACAACTTCCCTCCCTTCAGGTAGGTGCTATCCGCAAACCTTAAGTGCCAAGACAATTAGGGATATTTTGTACTTAAATGCCAAGGCTAAGTTTATTTTTGAAAGTGAAGTAAGGGATATTGACTTTAAAAACAATCTGGTAATCACTGACAAATCAAAAATTTATTACGACAACTTAGTCATAGCAACTGGTGGGATTACTCTTCCAGGTTCTGGGTCGGATGGAAAATTTTTTGATATCCTAAGGCCATTTCACAAGGTCACAAGGCTAAGCTATGGGATTACAAATTATAAGACAGCAAATCCTCTATCAAAAAAAGCCAAGGGTGTTAGGGTAACTGCAAGGGCACGTCTTTTTGTGGATGGCAAATTTATCGAAGAATCCACCGATGACGTGATTTTCCAAGCCTACGGCCTTACAGGCACAGCCATCCTTGACCTTTCAAACCATATTTCATATGCCCTCCTAGATAAGAAAGAAGTTTGGGTGTCTCTTGATTTATTAGAAGCTTATCCAGAAGAAAAACTTGCCAGGATTATTAAAAATCTGGCAAGGAAAAATCCAAATAAAACCATTGAAGAAATTTTAATGGGTTTTTTGCACGCAAAACTTATCATAGATGTCCTAAATAGGGTAAAATTAAAAAGTAAGATGAAGGTCGGAGATATGAGTGATGGAATGATTGTGAATCTCATCAGGACAATCAAGGATTTGAGCTTTAAGATTACAGCTATAAATGATGAGGAAAATGCCCAGGTAACAATTGGTGGAATTGATACAGATTTTGTAGATCCTAAGACTTTTGAATCTAAAATCATACCGAACCTTTACTTCATAGGCGAAGTCCTAGATGTGGATGGAGCTTGTGGAGGCTATAATATTCAATGGGCCTATTCGTCAGCAAAGGCGTGTGTAGAAGGCCTATTAGCCAAAAACAGAGAGGAAATAAATGTTAAAAATAAATAGAAAGTTAAGAGAAATGAGAGATAATGGCGAAAGTATCAAGCTTGCAATCATCGGTTGTGGCAAGATGGGTGGTTCACTTATTAGCCAATTATCCAAACTTGACGCTATGGAAGTCAAATTAGTTGTAGATAGGAATCCAAGAAAGGCTATCAAGGCCTTGACTCAAGCTGGAATTTCTGAAGATAAAATAATCTACACAGATGATTATAATGAAGGCTACGAAGTCCTTGAAAAGGGCTATGTAGCAGTATCTACCAACTATAGACTTTCCTATAAATTATTGCAAATAAATGCTGTTGTGGATTGTACAGGAAACCCACCTTTTGGTGCAGTCATAGCTCGTAAAACTATCCAATACCACAAACACATGATAAGTTTTAATGTTGAGTGTGAAGCTACTGTTGGTCCTGTTCTTCACGACATGGCGAAAAAAGCAGGCGTAGTTTATACTGGTATTTTAGGAGATGAACCAGGAGCTATTATGGAACTTGTGGACAATGCTTACGGCATGGGTCTTGAAGTCCTAGTAGCTGCTAAGGGCAAAAATAATCCACTAAATAATTACGCTACCAATGAAGAATTAGAAGCAGAAGCAAATTCTAAAAAATTATCACCAAGGATGTTAACAAGCTTTGTAGATGGGACAAACACCATGATAGAGCTAAACTCTGTATGTAATGCTATAGGATTTTTGCCAGATACCTTTGGTTGCCATGGCATTACCACAAGTCCAGATAAGGTTGTAGAAGACTTTAAATTAAAAAGAGATGGGGGGATTCTAAATTCCTATGGAGTTGTAGATTTTTCTCCAGGCATGGCACCAGGTGTCTTCATAATCGTAACAAGTGATCAGGAAGATGTAAGAGATTTGATGAAATTTTTAGGATTTGGCGATGGTCCAAACTATTTATTATATAGGCCATACCACCTAACAAGTCTAGAAGCGCCTATTACAATTTTCAATGCAGTTGTTGAAAATGAGCCAACTATAGCACCAATCCACGGGCAGGTGGCAGATACTGTAACAATTGCAAAAAGAGATATTAAAAAGGGTGAAAAACTAGAAGGTATCGGCTCAAACAAGGTCTTTGGCAAACTAACTAGCCACGCAAGATCCATAGAAGAAGACCTCCTACCAATAGGACTCATCACCCCAAAAACTGAAGCGATTGTTGATATTCCAAAGGATACTGTAATAGATATGTCCATGGTAAAAATCGACGAAAAGGCAACAATTACAAGACTAAGAAGAAGACAAAATTCAATGAAACTTTAAAATATTCCACAGGCGAAAGCTTGTGGATTTTTTAACATAAATTTTACAATAGATTTACCTATAATAAAAGAAAATTTATTATAATTAAGATAGACAAGTAGGAATTTGGAGGTCTTATGGAGAATTTGATTGAAGTTAGGGGACTTGTCAAAAAATATAAGGAGCTTGTAGCTGTTGACGGACTTGATTTGGACGTTAAAAAGGGTCGTATTTTAGGACTTTTGGGGCCAAATGGGTCGGGCAAGTCTACAACTATTAACTGTATCTTAAGTCTTTTAAAGAAAGACGCTGGCAGTGTGAAAATATATGGCAAGGAAATGAGCCCAGACGCTTATGATATAAAGAAAAAAATCGGGGTGGTTTTCCAAGATGTGGGAGTTTATGATGAGCTAAATGTCTATGAAAACATCGACTATTTTTGTGGTCTTTATATAAGGGATAAAAAGGAAAGAGAAAAGCTAATCAAGAGGACTTTGGACTTGGTTGGCCTGAATGACTTTGTGAAGTTTAAGCCAAAAAAACTTTCAGGTGGTCTTCTAAGAAGGCTAAATATAGCCTGTGGTATTGCCCACAGACCTGATATAATCATCCTCGATGAGCCAACTGTGGCAGTTGATCCCCAATCTAGGAACAATATTTTGGAGGGAATCAAAAAGCTGAATGAGGAAGGCTCCACCATTATTTACACCTCCCACTACATGGATGAGGTCGATTTTCTTTGCGACGACATAGTTATAATTGATAAAGGCAAAGTAATTGCAAAAGGCACTTCAAATGAGCTTAAGGATATGATAGAGATTAGCGAAAAAATTTCCTTTGTGGCTGAATCTTTGACCGATGAGGTTAAAGAAAAGCTTAGAAATATGGCCCATATCATAGATTTTGCCTACAAGGATGACACTTGCAAGATGACTTTTTCTAAAAGTGAAGAAAATCTCTTAAATCTTGTTAGAATCTTAAGTGATAATCAAGTTTCTTATAGGTCTATTAGTGTTGAAAAACCAAGTCTAAATGATGTTTTCTTAGACCTTACAGGCAAGGATTTGAGGGACTAGTATGTTTTGGCATTCTTTTAAAAATACTTTTAAATTCCTTTTAAGACAAAAGGCCATGGTCTTTTGGGCCTTGGTTTTTCCGATAATTTTGGGAATGTTTTTCAAACTCGCCTTTGGAGGCATAAGTGATAATAATAAATTTGACCCTATTGATATTGGGGTGAGCGAATCCGCCTATGAGGATCAAAATTTCAAAAATTTCCTAGAAAAAATGGAAGAAGAGGATTATTTTAGGATTACAAAAGCCGAGGATGAGGGGATTTTAGATACAAATCCTGATGTCAGGGCCTATATAAAATCAAGGGATAAAATTATTACAAAAAAATCTGGCATCCAGGAAACTATTGTGGAGACAATCCTAAATGCCTATGGTCAAAAATCTGAGATTATAACAAGGGCTATGGAGAAAAATCCTCAGACTGATATTTCAAAGCTAATAAATGTCGAAAACCACATCAAAGATGAATCTCGTAAAAATATGGACCCGATTAATGCCTTTTTTTACACTTTGATAGGCATGACTACCATTTACGGCTACATGTGGGGGCTTTACGTTATCTACCAATACGAGGCAAACTTGTCTGTAAATGCCAAGAGAAATGCAGTAGCACCCATAAAAAAATCGGTAAGCCTATTGGCATCTGTCCTTGTTTCTTGGCTTATAAATTTCATAATCACCCTAGTTTTTATTTTCTACCTTGATAAGGCTCTTGGAGTTGATTTTGGTGGAAGAAAGTCGCTTTTGATATTATTATCTGCGGTTTCATCCCTAACGGGAGTTGCCTTTGGGATTTTTATTGGAGTTTCAAATAAAAAGTCGATTGAATTTAAAATAAATCTAGGCATTGCCATCTCCATGCTAATGAGTTTTCTATCGGGCATGATGATTTCAAGTATGAAAGTCATTGTTCAAGAGAATTTCCCAATCCTAGGCAAAATCAATCCTGTTGCTGTGGTTACAGATGCGATTTATTCTTTGTATTATTACGATTCTACAGCTAGGTTTTATGAAAATCTCGGTCTTTTAGTGCTTATTAGTGCTGTATTTTTGGCTGGATCTTTGTTTTATATGAGGGGTAAGGAATATGAGAGTCTATAAAAATTATTTTAAAATAGCCATGGCCCATAAGGTTGCCATTATTTTATACACCCTAATTTTTCTTGCCATTCTTAGTTTTTCAACCAAGTCTGATAAGAAGGAATTTTACACAAATGTAAGGCCAGATATCTATGTGAAAGATGAGGCGAAGACTGAACTATCCAAGGGACTTTACGATTATCTGGATAAGAAAGCTGTGATTAAGAAAATGGATGAGTCACTTGTTGAAGATAAGCTTTTTTATAAGATAATAAGCGCAAGTCTTGTCATTCCAAAAGATTTTGATCAAACAAGGAAGGTGAATTTTAAGCAGGCTCCTGATGATATGTATGGTATGGCTGTTAAAGAGCATGTAAACCAGTACCTAAGCCAGGTTGATTCCTATGAACAAGTTGGGTTTTCTACGAATGAAGCTATTAAATACACAAATAAAGATTTGGCAAAACAGGTCGATGTAAAAATAAAAAGTAAAGTTGATATTGCTGGTGAAGATGATTCGGTATTTTATTTTAATTTCATAAATTACCTCATCCTAGCCCAGGTCCTTTTGATTGTATCAACGATAGTTAGCGTTTATAAAAAGAAAAGTCTAGCTATGAGAAATGCTGTAAGTCCAATGCCAAAGGCAAGGATGAATCTCGAGTTGATTTTAGGCCACATAAGTACAGGTCTTATAGTTTGGGCCCTTTATATTTTGCTATTTGTTATTCTCTACAAATACGATTTTTCTGCCGTCCACATAAATTTAATGATGGTAAATTCTCTGGTTTTCACAATCAGTGTTGTGACTATGGCAGTTTTCATTTCAAGCCTAATATCAAATGAAAACACCATTTCAGGAGTCATGCAAGTGGTGTCCTTGGGATCATCATTTTTGTGCGGAGCCTTTGTACCTCAAGCCCTACTTTCAAAAACAGCTCTGACACTAGGAAAAATTTTTCCATCCTATTACTATATAAAAAATAACGAACTCTTATTAGAAAACCCAAGCTTTGGGACAATCCTGCCAAACATAGGAATAATGCTAGCCTTCTCTTTAGTCTTTATCCTTATAAGTATGGGAATGAAGACAAAAGTAAATGAGAAAATTTCATAAAAGATTTCCTCTGCCTTAAAAATTTTATAAAGCTATAAAAAAAGAGCTAGACCATGTTGGTTTAGCTCTTTGCACTTTTATTTATAGACCGAATATTTCTCCACCAAGTTTGGTTTCTTTTGGGTCTATTCCTTCAAAGACTATTTTTTTAACGTCCATTTGGTATTTGATATCTCCCCAAAGGATGCCGCCTACAAATTTATCGCTATTTTTAAATAATTTGTAGATTTTTTCACCGTCTTCTTTTTTAACTTCTTCTATACCATCACCTGCGTTTTGGCCTGCTGAAAATAGCTTGATGTCGCCTAGCATGAGGGTTGAGAATGGTTTTGGTTTCTCGTACAATTTATTTCCACCAGTCATGTTTGCGCCGGCAATCTTACCCATTTCCATAGATGCTGTCCAAAGACCTATTGAGAAGTTTCCTATTTGAGCAACGTCGCCTGCAGCGTAGATGTCCTCATTTTCTACTTGTAGGTTTTCGCCAACAAGGATGCCCCTGTCTATGGCAAGGCCTGAATTTTTAGCAATATCAATATTTGCCCTAATACCTGCTTGGATCATGATAGCATCAGCTTCTAATTCTGTGCCGTCAGTTAGTTTTAGACCGCAAACAGCGCCGTCTTTTACTAGGATTTCTTCGCTAAACTTGCCTGTTAGGGTCTTCATGCCCATATCATTTAGGGCTTTTTCTAATTTTTGTGATAAGTCCTTGTCAAGTTGGCGAGCTAGTAGGTAGTCGAAGGCTTCAACTATGGTAATTTCAATACCTAATTGAGAAATTGAGTTTGCTGCTTCAAGGCCTAGGATACCACCACCGATAATTATTAGTTTCTTTTTGTTGGCTAGGTAGGCTTTGAAGTTTTTGAGGTCTTCTGAGCTTCTTATAGCAAATACTCCCTTAGCATCAGCGTTTTTGATAGGTGGCACAAAGGCGCGAGATCCGGTTGCTATTAAAAGCTTGCCGTATTCAAATTCTTCACCATCTTTGCTTATTACTTTTTTATTTTCTTTGTCAATTTTTTCAGCATGGGTGTTTAGTTTTACTTCGATTTTTCTTTCCCCATACCAAGTTTCTTTTTTTACAAGAATTTCTTCATCTGTATAGTCTTTGGCAATTAATTCTGAAAGACGAGTCCTCCAATATGTATGGCCATTTTCATCAGTTAGTATCAAAATAGAGCCTTTGTCGTCGTTTTTTCTAATTTCTTCAGCTGCTGAAAGACCACAGATTCCGTTTCCTATAATTAAATAATCGTACATTTTTTATCCTTCCTGTCCATTAGTTAAGAATATTATATCACTTTGAAAGTCGCTTTCCAATCCTAAAGCCAGCTTCCCTTATTAAGGTATAATGTTTGTATGAGAAAAGCAGGAATTAAGGATATTAAAAAAATAGATAAAATAATAGATAAGGCTAAAAAATCTTTGAAAAAAGATGGGATTGATCAGTGGCAGATTGAATCAATGAATGAAAAATTTTTGCTAGGACAAATTGAAACTGGCAAGGCTTATGTGTTTGGAAATGAAGGGGAGATTCTTGCCTATTGTTTTTTGTCAGACGAGAAGGAAGAGGCCTATAAGGTTCGGGAAGGTGACTTTGAAGGAAAAAATCCTCTTACAATTCACACATTTGCTGTAGATACTGCCGTCACCCAAAGGGGAATTGCAACAAAATTTTTTATTGCCATCATAAGGCATGCCGAAAAAAATTCTTTCGATGCCCTAAGGATAGATACCCACGAGGATAATTTCAAGATGCGTGGTCTAATCAATAAATTAGGTTTTAGGAAAATTGGGCAAATTTTCATTGACGAGGAAGGGGCAAAAAAGCCTAGGATTTGCTATGAGAGATTGTTATGATAAATGAAAGTCAAAGGATAATTATAGAAAAGGCCAGGACACCTGCTGCTGTTATTGCAGGGCCAGGCACAGGAAAGACCTATACAATTGTAAAAAAAGTTATTTCTCTGATTAAAAACGAGGGTATAAGTCCCAATAGGATTTTGCTTACTACCTTCACCAAAAAAGCTGCTAGCGAGCTTCAAACTAGGATTATTTCTGAATTCAAAGCCGAGGGGATTAAAACTGAACTTAAGGATATGATGATTGGAAATTTCCACTCTCTTGCTCTTGATTTTCTTGAAAAATACCCATCGCTTGATAGGCCTTTTTTGGATTCCAAGGTAATTGACCAAGTCCTTGAGGGATACTTGATAGAAAAAAATCTGGCACGTTATAAAAATATCGAAGACTATGAAAAATACATCACCTATAACCACTCCTGGGCCATCAAGGGAATTTATGAGGAAATTACCAACAAGCTTATGGATGTGGACAGGCTTTTAAAGTCTGAAAATCCAAGGGAAGTCTTCGCTGGAAAAATTTTTAAAACTCACGAAATGCTCCTTAAAGAAAACAACCTAATTAATTTCCAGATGATCCTGAGGGATTTTTACCTGCTTCTAAAAGACCCTGTAAGGGGAGAGGAAATTCGCAAAGGCATTGATTTTGTAATTGTTGACGAATACCAAGATACAAATTATATCCAACAGGAAATTGCCTTTAACCTGGTCAGAGATAAGGAAATCATGGTTTTTGGTGATGATGACCAGTCCTTATATTCTTTTAGGGGGGCAGATCCTAGAAACCTTACAGAATTTTCTGATAATTTTTTCAAAAAGAAGGGTCACAAGGCCTACACCTATAAACTCGACATAAATTATAGGTCCAACCAAGCTATTATAGAAAAGTCATTGAAGTGGCTTGATAACAAAGATTATGCTGGTGAAAATAAAAAGACTTTGAGGGCTGTTGACAAGGAAAAAAATCCAAACACAATCGTAAGGGCCAGGGCAAATGAATTACAAAACCTTGCAACAATTATAAGGATTTTAAAACAGGATATAAATCTCGGCCAGATTGCCTTTTTATTCCCGTCTTTAAACCACGCTTATGTGTCAAAACTTCAAGCTTATTTTGAAAAGGCTGGCATCAGGGTTTTGAATAAAAAATCTTCTGAATTTTTTAGGCGAGATGAGATAAGGGGTTTTATTTACCTTATCATGAACCTTGCTGAAATTAAAACTTTCTATGAGGACCCATCCACAATTTATGGAGCCTTTGCAAAAAATAAGGCCAAGTATGAAAATTATTTATATTATTTGACCAGGGATGAGACTTTCAAGGAAAATAAGGAAATCCAAAATTTTATAGCTAGTGAAAAGGAAAATAATCTTCCCCTAACAAGTTTGCTTTATAAGGCGATGGGCCTTGAATATTTTAGGAAATTTTTAATAATGGATGAAGAAGACCTTGATGGTGCAAGGGTACTTGGCAATATTTCAACGATGATAAACATTGCCAAGGACTTTGATGAAATTTTTAAAAATGAAAATCCTAAGGACCACTATAAGGAATTTATAAATTCTTATTTAGAATACCTCTTTGTTTCAAGAGCTATAGAAGAATATGCAAATATTGACAGTCACAAGGATGCAGTTAACTTTATGACCATCCACCAGGCCAAGGGCTTAGAGTTTGAAGTTGTCTTTATATCTGGTCTTTATGATTCTCCAAAACCAGCCAAACCAGGATTTTTAGAAAAGCCTGACCCAAATGATTTTTCTTATGTAAAAGATTTTTATAGGAAGTATTATACAGGTTTTACCAGGGCAAAAAACCTCTTGGTCCTCCTTGATAATAGTGAAGATTATAAGCTAAGTAAGTTCTCAGAATCTTTCCCAAGAACCTCCCTCCTAAAGAGCCTTGCCTTTGAAAGGAGCGAGGAAAAGAAGGAAAAGAAGGTCCTTGCCTACACTACAGACATAGAAGTCTTTAAGACTTGCTCTTTAAAATATAGGTTTGTAAGAAAACTTAATTTTAGGTCGCTAAACACAAGGGCTCTAAGCTTTGGTACCAACACCCACAAGATCGCAGAATACTATGCGCTCTTGCCGAAAGATAAAGCAAAGCTTTTAGATTTTCTAGAAAAAAATCCTGAATATCAGGAACCTATCGAAAATTTTATCAAGAGAGAATTTAAAATCACAGGTGTTGAGACAAATTATAAACTCGATAGAAATTTTTACATCCTCCAAGGTAAGGTCGATATAAGTCTTGAGGATGGGTCAATCCTAGATATAAAAACTGGATCTTATAATGAAGATTTTATCTCAGCCTACAAGGGCCAACTTATGACCTACCGTCATTTAATTTTAGGCAACCACCATCCTTTAAATAAAATGTACTTATATTTTATTGAAGAAGACAGGCTCATAGAAATCGAAGTAACAGACTTTGATATCAATGAAATTGACAAAATTGCAAGGATGATTGATAGAAACATTGGCTACAGGCGAACTGACGATGTCGAAGCCTGCAAATTTTGCCAGATGAAATATTTTTGCAAGAGAAATTGAAAGTCATCTACTATGTAATACAATATAGATAGGAGGGCCTATGATAGATACACAAATGTTAAAGGGGCTTATTGACGGAATAATCCTCCATATAATAAAAAACAAGGAAACTTATGGCTACGAAATCATAGAAGAACTTAAGTTAAATGGGTTTTATAATATGACAGAAGGCACGGTTTATCCAATACTCACCAGGCTAATTAAAAAGGGTTTAATCTTGGGCATTTTTAAGGAATCGACCAAGGGCCCTAAGAGAAAATATTATTATATTACAGACAAGGGCAGGGATTATTTGAAAGGTTTTTACAAGTCCTATGAGAGTCTAAAGGCTGCCATGGACAATGTTTTAGAAAAGGGAAATAAATGAGAGTAGATAAGATGATAGGAAATACTGGTCTTGATACCAGGAAAAATATAAAAAGAAATGCAAAAAAAGGGGCACTGGTAATAAATGGCGAAATTGTAAAAGATTCTTCAGTTAAGGTAGATCCTCTTGTAGACGAAGTATTTTACATGGGCCACTTTGTAGAATATATAGAAAATCTCTACCTAATCCTAAACAAGCCAGCTGGAGTTTTATCTGCTACTCAAGATGCTGAACAAACAGTTATCGACCTCTTAGATGATTTTTATACAAATTACGACTTATCCATAGCAGGAAGGCTTGATAAGGACACAACAGGTCTAATAATTTTGTCGACAGACGGGAAATTTATCCATAAGATAACCAGCCCAAATTCACATATCACAAAAACCTATGAGGTAAAAACTCGCGATCCTATCGCAGAAAATTTGGTAGAAGAATTTAAAAAGGGAGTCTATATCAAAGAAGACGATTACACAGCAAGGCCTGCAGAATTAAAAATAACAGGCGAAAGGGAAGCTATTGTCAAAGTCACAGAAGGCAAATACCACTTAGTAAAGAGACTATTTTCTAATCTTGGAAATGAGGTGGTTGGCTTAAAGAGAACTGCTATTGGCAAACTTGTTTTAGACCCATACTTGAAAGAAGGAGACTACAGAGACCTAACTGAAGCCGAACTTGAACTTTTTGATTTTTAAAATTTGATTTATGAAAACACTTGCAAAAATTGCCTGAGTGTGATAACATAAATTTATATTATGATATTTAGAGAAGCGGGCTTGATTAATTTTGGGCTCGTTTTATGCGTTTGGGGAGGGATATGTTGAATATTAGAGAAATCTTGTATGAAAATCCAGTGATTATGGCGATTAAAGATGGTAAAGACTTGAGGGAATGCCTGAAGGAAGAGTATATAGACAACAAGGTTGTTTTTGTACTCTTTGGAAATATAGAAACAATTCCTACCATAGTTAAGAAATTAAAAAATAAGGATAAAATTGTTTTTGTTCATGAAAACCTAGTAGAAGGATTGTCGTCTTCGCACTATTCTCCTAACTTTATCAAAAAATATACGGACGCTGATGGTATTATTACTACTAGGGCACAAAATATTTACGAAGCAAGGAGGCTGGGTCTTAGCACAGTCTTTAGGTTTTTTATACTTGATAGCCTTTCTTATGAGAGTATCAAGGAGACAATAAAGAGCACTTCTGCTGATCTATTTGAGGTTTTGCCAGGCATTATGCCCCAGATAATAGGGGAAATTGCAAGCTGGAGCCAGGTGCCACTAATAGCTGGAGGTCTTATTAGAGATAAGGCAGATGCTATGGGGGCGATAGGTGCAGGAGCGATTGGAGTTTCATCATCAAATACAAAAATTTGGAAAATGTGAGGATTTATTATGACTAAATACATAATGGCACTAGATGCCGGAACAACAAGCAATAGAGCGATAATTTTTAATAAAAAGGGCGAGATTATGTCAGTTGCCCAAAAAGAATTCACACAATTTTTCCCTCATCCAGGTTGGGTAGAACATGATGCGACAGAAATCTGGTCAACTCAATTGGGTGTGTGCACAGAAGCTATGGCAAAACTTGGTCTTACAGCTTGTGATATAGAGGCTATTGGTATTACCAACCAAAGAGAAACTACCATAGTTTGGGAAAAAGCCACTGGCAAGCCTGTTTACAATGCTATTGTTTGGCAGTGTAGGAGAACAGCTGATATGGCAGATAAACTTGTTGCTGACGGCCATAGAGGACTTATCCAAGATAAGACAGGACTTGTTGTAGACCCATATTTTTCTGCGACAAAGATTAGGTGGATTCTTGATAATATAGAAAATGGTCAAGAGAGGGCCGAAAATGGTGAGCTTTTGTTTGGTACGGTTGATACTTGGTTGGTTTATAATTTGACCCGCGGCAAGGTGCACGTAACAGACTATTCAAATGCTTCAAGAACAATGATTTTTAATATCCATACCTTAGAGTGGGATGATGAACTTCTACAAATGTTAAATATTCCAAAATGTATGCTTCCAGATGTTAAACCATCTTCTTATGTTTATGGAACAACCTTCCCTGGCTACTTTGATGGAGAAATCAAAATCGCAGGTATAGCTGGTGACCAACAAGCAGCCTTATTCGGGCAAACTTGTTTTGAAAAGGGAGATGCCAAAAATACTTACGGTACAGGTGCCTTCCTCCTAATGAATACTGGCAAAGAGGCAGTTAAGTCAGAAAACGGACTTGTCACAACAATTGCATGGGGCCTTGAGGAAGGAAAGGTTGACTACGCTCTTGAAGGTTCAATTTTCGTTGCAGGCTCTGCCATCCAATGGCTAAGAGATCAACTAAGGATAGTTGATGCTGCTGATGATACAGAATATATGGCAACAAAGGTCAATGATACTAATGGGTGTTATGTAGTTCCTGCCTTCACAGGTCTGGGTGCCCCATATTGGGACCCATATGCTAGGGGCTCTATCGTCGGTCTAACTCGAGGCACAAATAAATACCACATAGTAAGGGCGACCCTAGAATCCCTTGCCTATCTAACAAATGATGTACTAGCGTCAATGGAAAGAGATGCTGGTCATCCACTTCACGAACTAAAGGTAGACGGTGGTGCAAGTGCAAATAACTTTTTGATGCAATTTCAAGCTGACATGATCCAAAGCAAGGTAGAAAGACCAAAAACATTAGAAACAACAGCCTTGGGCGCATCTTATCTGGCAGGTCTTGCCACTGGATTTTACAAAGATAAGGACGAAATTAAAGCCTACAGACTTGTAGATAAAACTTTTGAGCCATCTATTTCTAGGGACGAAAGAGATAAGAAAGATAGAAATTGGCAAAGAGCCATTGCTAGGTCTTTTGACTGGGCTAAGCACTACGAAGAATAGTATTGATTGAAAATTAAATTCATAGTATAATTAAGATAAGTAAATAATAATAGAGATAAGCGAGTAAAAGTGACCCTACTTTTGTTCGCTTTTTTTTATTTTACATAAGGAGTTAAAATGTTTGATGTAATAATAATTGGTGGAGGGGTTATAGGAGCTTCAGTAGCAGCCCATCTTTCAAAGAAAAAGGGAAGATTTTTATTACTTGAAAAAAACGAAGACGTTTGTACAGAAACAAGTAAGGCGAATTCTGGCATCTGCCATGGTGGTTACGATGCAGAGCCGGGAAGCTTAAAGGCAAAATTTAATGTCGAGGGTAACCACATGATGGATGAGGAAAGCAAGCTTTTTGCCTTCCCTTATAAAAAAATTGGCACCCTTGTTTTATGCCACGATGAAAAAGATATGCCAAACCTTCAAAAACTATACGATTACGGTATAGCAAATGGGGTTACTGGCATGAAAATTTTAAATAGGGAAGAGACCTTAGCCCTTGAGAAAAATATTACAGACGATGTGGTTGCCTCTTTATATTGTGCAGAGGCTGGAATTTTAGACCCATTTTTGATGACTATTGCCTATGCCGAAGTTTCAAATATAAATGGTGTGGACTATAAGTTTAATACTAAGGTAGAGAAAATTGAGAAAAAAGACGACCACTGGATCCTACATACTAATGATGGAGACTTTGAAACAAAGGCTGTGATTAACTGCGCAGGTGTATATTCAGATGAGCTCCACAATCAAATATCTGATAAAAAATACGAAATCAAAGCCAGACGTGGGGAATATTTGCTCTTAGATAAGGAGACAGCAGGTTTTGTAAACCATGTTATGTTTAACCTCCCTTCTGATAAGGGTAAGGGCATCCTTGTAAGTCCAACTATTGATAACAACACCCTTGTTGGACCTACTTCAGACTTTGTTGACGATAAAAATGACAGAAGATCAACAAGAGAAAGACTTGAAGAAGTTGTAGAAAAATCAAACCACACTGTAAAAAACGTGCCAGTTAGGATGGTAATTACATCTTTTTCTGGAAACAGAGCCCACGAAGTTGGTGGTGACTTCATTCTTGAAGAAAGCAAGGATGGCTTCTTTGACTGCGTTGGTATAGAATCTCCTGGACTTACTTCATCTCCAGCTATCGGAAAATATATGGCAGAGCTTGTGGCTGATAAATACGACTTTGCTGATAATAAAGAATTTACCTACGACAGACATCCTATTCCAAAAACAAGTGAAATGAGTCTTGAAGAACATTCAGCCTTGATTAAGAAAAATAAACTCTACGGCAAAATCATTTGCAGGTGTGAATCTGTTACTGAGGGAGAAATCGTAGATGCAATCAATAGGCCACTTGGAGCAAGGACTGTAGATGGTATTAAAAGACGTGTTAGGGCAAGCGCTGGCAGGTGCCAGGGTGGATTCTGTTTGCCACATTTAATGGAAATCTTAGCCCGCGAACTCGGCGAAGATATGTCAGAAGTTGTTAAAAACTCAAAAGATTCTTACTATGTAGACGGAAGAGTGAAGTAGGAGAAAGAGATGAAAAATTATGATTTAGTAGTAGTAGGTGGCGGTCCTGCAGGACTTGCAGCAGCAGCCAAGGCCTATGATTGTGGTATAAAAAACGTCTTGATTGTTGAAAGAGATAAAAAACTTGGAGGCATCCTCAACCAATGTATCCACAATGGTTTTGGCCTTCACAGATTTAAAGAAGAATTAACTGGACCAGAATATGCGGGAAGGTTTGAAGACGAAGTAGCTAAGCGAGATATCGATGTAATGCTAAATACAATTGTAGTTGACTTTAGTTCTGATAAGACCCTTACCCTTATGAACGAAGAAAATGGAATGTTCCAAATTAGGCCTAAGGCAGTTATCCTCGCCATGGGTTGCAGGGAAAGACCAAGAGGAGCCCTAAACATTCCAGGAAGTCGTCCAGCAGGTGTATATTCAGCTGGTACTGCCCAAAAATTAGTCAATATCGATGGCTTTATGCCAGGCAAAAAAATTGTAATTTTAGGTTCTGGAGATATTGGACTAATAATGGCAAGACGCATGACCCTAGAAGGAGCAGAAGTAAAATGTGTTGCAGAAATTATGCCATATTCTGGAGGCTTAAAGAGAAATATTGTCCAATGCCTAAATGACTTTGACATTCCTCTTTATTTTTCAACAACAATTTCAGATATAGAAGGAACTGACAGGGTAAAGGGTGTTTACTTATCCAAGGTAGATGAGCATATGAAAGTCATCCCTGGCACAGAAAAATATGTGGAATGTGACGCTATTCTTCTGTCAGTAGGCCTTATTCCAGAAAATGAACTAAGTAGGGATGCAGAGATCAAAATGGATCCAAGAACAAAGGGAGCAGAAGTATCTGACAGGATGATGACCTCAATAGATGGTGTATTTGCAGCAGGCAACGTCCTTCACGTTCACGACCTTGTCGACTATGTAACAGAAGAAAGTGAACTTGCTGGAGAAAATGCCGCAGCCTATATCAAAGATGAATTTAATTCGGAAAATGAAAAGAAAATCCACCTCACACCAGGCAATGGCGTAACCTATACAGTACCTCAGTACATAGCTCCTGGCTCAATGAGAGATGAAGTTGTAATTAGGTTTAGGGTAAATAATATCTATCAAAAATCAAGGCTAGTCCTTGAAGTGGATGGCAAGGAAGTTGCCCAAAAGAGAAAGATAGTCTTTGCTCCAGGTGAGATGGAGGACTTGGTTCTTAAGAAAAGCGATTTGAATGAAAATAGCGAAAAAATAGAAGTGAGGTTGGAGAGCTTATGATTAAAGAATTAACTTGTATAAATTGCCCTCTAGGATGCACAGTAAGCGTTACAGTAGAAGATGGACAAATCACAAATATAACTGGCAACACCTGCAAGAGAGGCGAAATTTATGCTAAAAATGAGCTAACAAATCCAGTTAGGACAGTGACATCAACAGCCAGGGTGGACGGTGCAAAGGAGTACCTTGTATCTGTTAAAACCGAACAGGCTGTCCCAAAGGGAAAAATAATGGAAGTCATGAAAGAAATAAACAAGGCCCATATAAGTGCACCAGTAAAAATTGGCGACTGCCTCATAGAAAATGTTGCAGGCACTGGAGTTAGGGTAATAGCAACATCAAAGGCAAGTTAGGTTTATTTTGCCAAAGCCTTCATAAATAGAAAATAATTTTAGTATAATCCTTAAAAACCACCAACAAAAATGTTGGTGGTTTTTTTAGTCGGAAATTTCCTTGATAAATTTGTTGATATCGGCCTTATTGATCCTGCTAATGCCTGAGTGTTCGCTATCAAAGAGGTCGGATTTAATTTTTGCTCCGACTTCATCTTCCATGACCTCGATTACTCTTTTCCTACAAAAAGTCCCTTGGCAAAAGCCCATGCCAGCTCTCGTCCTTCTTTTTATAGAATCGAAACTATTGCAGTCAAGACCACGATTCATGGCATCTCTGATGGTTTTTTCGCTAACTTGTTCGCACCTACAAACAAGTCTTTCAGGATTTCCAAGAGGTAGGTCCACTTTTTTAATAACTTTGTTGAAATCTTCAAGGTCCTTGTAGCTGATGATTGGCTTTCTGTTTGGATTGTAGCTAGGATTTTCTATCAAATTTAGGCCTAAATTTCTTAAAATTTCTTCTACCATTTTTGCAATAGCAGGAGATGAAGTTATGCCTGGTGATTGGATGCCAACCACATTTATAAAGCCATTTGTCTTTGTGTTTTCTATAATAAAATCACCTGTCGATGATGCAGGGCGAAGGCCTGCGAAAGACCTGATAAATTCTTTGAGGTTTATCACGTCATCCTTAACTGATTTTTGAGCAAGTCTATAAATCTCAGCCAACCTTTCTATGTGGGTACCCTTATCTATTACTTCCTCATCGATGGCATCTGGGCCTAGGAGAAGGTTGTTGTGGTAGGTCCTTGTGACAAGTATGCCCTTGGATTTTGGGCTTGGGGTTTGAAAGAGGACATGGTTAATCCTTGCCCCAGTGCCTTTTTGCATAAGGAGGTATTCACCACTCCTTGGGTGAATGGTGAAATTTGTTTCTGTAATCATTTGGGAAATTTTTGCACCTTCGAGGCCTGAAGCATTAATTATGTATTTGCCCTCAAAAGTATTACCATCTTCGGTTGTAAGGGTGAAGATTGGTCCATTTTTTTCTATATTTGTAACCTTACTTTCAAGTTTAAGCTCTACTCCATTAGAAACTGCATTTTCCATAAGAGCAATTACGTATTCATAGGGCGAACAAATGCCGGCACCCTTGCAATATAAGGCAGATATGGCTTTGTCTGATACGTTTGGTTCGATTTGCCTTAGCTTATCTTGGTTGATTATTTCTAGATCATCTAGGCCATTTTCAAGGCCCATGGCCATTAGCTTTTGAAGTTCCTTTTCATCTCCTTTGTCAAAGGCCAAAACGAGGGAACCATTTTCTAAGAAACCAAAATTTAATTCTTCATTTAGTTTTTTAAATTCCCTCCTGCCTTCATAACATATTCTGCCCCTAAGTTCAGAATGGGGTTCAGCATAGCCACCATGGATTATGGCAGAATTTGCCTTAGAGGCACCCATAGATACATCATTTTCTTTTTCGAGGACGAGGATATTCAGCTTGTAACGAGATAGGTTTCTGGCTATACTAGCTCCTGTGACTCCAGCACCGATAATTATAAGATCATACATAAATAATCCTTTCTGCAAAGACTTTTAATTTGTTAGTCGAATTTTTATTTTAGACAAAAAGAGAGCGGGTAAATATATCCGCTCTTTCACTCTTATCTAAGGTAAACCTTTTTTTAATTATAGCATGAATTATTTATTTTTTCAATTTTGTCTGGTCTCGGTCTTAGCAAGTATTATTTATAAAGATTTTAGGAAAAAACTTTATATTAAAATCGAAAGAGATTTTCTTTTATTAGTTTATATTTTCACTTTTAAAAGTATATTATATATAGTATGCAAAGGGAGAATTAATATGAGATGTGAGCATTGCGGTGCGAGTATAGATCAGGCTAGCAACTTTTGTCCAGTTTGTGGCAGCAAAATAGAGAACAAAGGACCGGCCGAGGAAGCTATAGAAAAAAATACAAGCCCTAAGAAGAGTCTTTCTGATCTTCTTAATTTTAAATTAATTAAAAATAAAATAGACCCTAAAGACCATGCAAATTCTAATGAAAGTGTTGGAGGCGAGGCCAAAGAAAATAAGGCATCTAAGGATGGCGAATTAGATAATTTTGATTTAAATCAAAACCTAAAACCTTCAAATAATTCCGATGAAAATCAGACCAAGGAAGAAAATCCAGAAGAAGATTTATTTAGTCTTGACCCCCAAGATAGGATGGATAAGGAAAGTAGGAGGTTTAAAAACCTAGGCGAAAAGTCTTCTCCTTACAATCAAAGGTCTGTCATAGAAGAAGTCCAGGCTAAGGTTTCCTTAAACCAAGCTAGAAAAAATGGGGACGAAGATTATTATATAGATGATTATAAAGAAACCATTTTAAATAAAAACCTTGAAGAAAAATTAGACAGGCTTATAGGCGATGGTGAAGATGACCTGGCGAACATGACTATTTCTGCTGGAATTAGAAAAATCCAAGCTAGGAATAAAAAGATAAGCAGGGAAAATTTCATCAAGGACAATGGTGATCAAATCCTAAGAAATGCTAATCCAAAACAAAGGACACCTGCTGTAAGGGAAGCTGATAAGAAGGCTGATGATACAGAAAGCTCACAAGAAAAGGTTCAGGCAAACCCACTAAATGATTTCCAAAAGAAATATCTCACTAGCAGAAATCTTTTGCTAGGTCTAATTGGCGTTTTGATAGCCGTAATTCTCGGTACCCTTTATGTAAAGATGAATAAGACCACTGACATTACAATCCCACTTAGCGATTATATTACCATAAGTTATGAGGGAGAAAATGGAAGTGCTGTGCCAAAGGCAAGTATAGATACTGATAAATTGATTCAAGCCTATGGCAAGGACATCAAATACAATTCAAGGAATAATAATAAAGATTCTTATGAGTCGCCTGCTCAAGAATTTGCAGCTGACCTAAAAGATAATGTTGTTTTCCAATATTCTAAGGATAGTGGCTTGTCAAATGGTGACGAGATAACAGTCATGGCTAATCTTGATAATATCAAGATCTCAGATAAGTACAATGTCTTAATTACAAATGCATCCAAGGCTGTGATTATCGATGGCATATCAAGTGACGACTTTACAGATCCATTCAAATATATCAATGTAAAATTTGAAGGCGAGAGTCCAAACATGACCCTAACAGCAAGTCTAACTGATGATGCTCCTGAATTTATGCACGCAGTTGACATTATTCCAGCAAAGACAAACGGCATTAAAGAGGGCGAAGATATAGCAGTTAGCCTAAACTTTAACGAGGAAGAATTCAAGAATAACTACAATGTGAGTCTATCCCCAACCAGCAAAAACTTTACAGCCAAAACTGGTGATGGTGATTCAACAAGTGAGGGGGATTCTGAATATATCAAGACTACAGCCCACCTTAATAGCGATTTACTAGGCCAATTGAAATATAATGCTGGCAAATTAATTAAGCAAACTATCTTATATAAAAATATAATTAACGTTGATAATATTGAATACCTTGGCTCTTTCACAGGCTTTAAGGATGATGGTAGTGGTGATGTGAAAAATAAAGTATATCTCATTTACGAAGTAACAACATCTGAAAAATTACCAGAAACAAACTTCCAATCAAGCTTTAAATATTACACCTTTGTAGAATACCAAAATGTCAAAAAAGCTATGGATGCTGATGGTAAGTTCTACAGTCAAGGGCCGGTTACAACTGATAATCAAATCTTCCATAAGTTCTTTGTGGAGAGCGACTATAAATATTACCAAATCGAATACCAAGGATTTGGATTTATAGATAAGGCTCTTGCAAATGTTGGCAGCGGTCTTGAGGGTCTAACTATGACCGAAGATAACAAGACCAATATAAAAGACCACTTTGCTACATCCGACGGAGTTGTTGGAGAATATGAGGCAGATGGCAGGAGATTATCTCTAAGAGCAGATGGTAGCCTAACCTATCAAACAGACAAGGCAGTTCACCTAGGCTCTTATAGCGCAAATGGCAATGAAGTATCTGCCACAATCAAGGGAGTAAATGTTGATACTCCGATTATATTAAAATTTGAAGGCGGTAGCCTCAAGGCTGAAAGTCAAGGAGAATTTGACTCAATAAGCTTTAACAAAATAGAAAATTTTTAAAATAAGGGGCCTGGTGGCAAGTGAAATCAACCCATAATCATCAAAATTTGGTGGTGAGGCTTTCACGAAACCAGGTCTTTTTTGTAAGGAAAAGAAAGAGGAACATATGTTAGAAAACAAAGAAAAAAAATCGACTTATTACGAAGCCTATCCAGAATCTTTTATAGACTCAAACTCAGATGGCATTGGCGACCTAGAGGGTCTTAGGAGTAAGCTTACAATCATATCCCAACTTGGGGCAAACTACGTCTTGATCAACCAAGTTTTCAAAGAAAATTCTGGCAAGGTTGATTACTATAAAATCAAAGAAGATTTGGGAGATATAGAAGATATAAAGGCTATTTGTGAAAAAGGAAAATATATAAGAATTAAAATTCTTTTGGACTTTGATTGCAAAGACCTCCTAGCATCCTATGGGGATAACTTAAAAGAAAGATTAATAGACCTTATAAAATATTGGAAAGAAACTGGGATTAAGGGCATCAGAATTAAAAACTTAGATTGCCTATTTGAGAAAAATGAAAATGACGCAAAAGAATTAATTGCAGCAATCAAGGAACTAACAGATGAGCTTGAATTAATATTTATAGGTGGCTTTGATAATCCAGACTTGGTAAAGGATGACATGGTAGATATGGCCTATTTGTCAAAAGCTAACAGTCTTGTAAAAGAGCCTAACTCCTACAAGGAATTTTATAACTTCATAGATCGAGTTCAAAAATTAAGCGAAAAAATACCGGCAGGCATGGATTTGGACAACTTTGCAAGTCCAAGACTATTAGAAAAAATTTTAGACCATGACGAAGAAGTTAGACCCCTATCAGAAGCTCTAGCCACAATGCTCTTTAGCCTAAAAACTATTCCTTTTATTTACCAAGGCACTGAAATCGAAGCCAAAAGTGAATATGAAGTAGACATGGACGGTATAAATGATGAGAAAATCAAAGCGATTTATAATTTATACCTAAAAGATGGTCTAGATTCGGAAGAAGCCTTCAATAAAATAAAAAGAGAGACCAACTTCTCAGCCAAAATTCCCCTAAGATGGGATAACTCCATCCTTGGAAGATTTTCCGAAGTGAAAAATTACTATGGAACAATGATCCACTATGACAACAACTACAAGGATTACCTAAAACATGGCGACTCATTTTTCTTCTACATGTATAACATAATCATGCTAAGAAAAAAAGAATCAACCTTTGGCCTAGGAGACTATGAACTCCTATCAATAGACGAAACAGTCTACGCCTACAAGAGAACCTACAAAGACAAAGCCTTTGTAGTCCTAATAAATTTAAGCGATGACTTCTATGAGCTAGACGAAAAAATCACCGAGCTCATAAAGGATGGAAAGGTAATTCAAAACAACAACCCAGACTATGACCCAGAAATCCTAGACGCTTACCAAGCTGTAATTGTTGAATTGTAGAGCATATGAAAAAGATAAATCCAACCCAGACATTTTGAGAAGGGTTGGATTTTTTTGAAAAAAAGATAAAACCAAAATTTAAGCTAACTTGTTATATATAAAATATATAAATGTTGGAGGCAACAAAAAAGCAACCGTAATGGTTGCAAATTTTTATAAAAGTTCTTAATTTTCAGGCAATAAAAAAGCGACTTTCGTTGCTATTTGAATGGTCGGACGAAAGGATTCAAACCTTCGAGCCTCACCTTCTCAAAGCCAAAGTGTTACCAACAAAAAAAGCAACTACTATGAGTTGCTGATTTGTATAAAAGCTATTAATTTTTCAGGGCAATAAAAAAACAACCTAGTTGGTTGTTAATCTATGGTCGGGTGAAAGGATTCGAACCTTCGAGCCTCACCTTCTCAAAGCCGAAGAGATTCTAACAAAAAAAGCAACTACTATGAGTTGCTTGTTCTGTATAAAAAGTTTCTTAATTTTTAGGGAAATAAAAAAGCAACTGATGTTGCTAATTTAAATGGTCGGACGAAAACACGTTTGCTTCGCAAACTTCTCCGCGCTCGAGAAAATCGCTTACTTTGTAAGCTTTTCGTGCTTCCGCACTGTTTTTTCTCCTTAAACATCCAAAATCAATGGATGTTTAAGTGCGCTAGTTTTCGGTTAAATACCCCAAATCAAGGGGTATTTAACGGTGAAAGGATTCGAACCTTCGAGCCTCACCTTCTCAAAGCCGAAGAGATTCTAACAAAAAAAGCAACTACTATGAGT